>VXPN01000137.1 GCA_009839535.1 Boseongicola sp. SB0662_bin_57
GCGGAATAGGGAGAGAGGCGATGCATTCATTGAACTACCACAAGGCGTCCAACGCATCGGAAGCCGCCAGACTCCTTTCTGGAACGGAGGACGGGAAGTTCCTTGCGGGTGGCCAGACCCTTATTCCGGCCATGAAGACGCGACTTGCGGCGCCGTCGGACCTCGTTGACGTGTCGGGCGCAGCGGATTTGCGCGGGATCAATGTGTCGGGGCGAAGGGTGACGATAGGGGCCGCGACGACGCATGCGGAAGTTGCGGCCAGCGGCGGGTTGCGCAATGTCTGCCCGTCAATTTGTGACATGGCCGCGAATATCGGCGACCCGGCAGTTCGCCATCGTGGCACGATCGGGGGCTCGATCGCCAACAATGATCCCGCGGCGGATTACCCGGCAGCGATGCTTGCTCTGGGGGCCACGATCAAGACAGCCAGCCGAGAGATTGCGGCGGGTGATTTCTTTGTCGGCCTTTTCGAGACCGCACTCGAGGACGACGAACTCATCACGTCGATTGAATTCACGGCACCGGCTGCAGGCGCCTATGCCAAGTTTCCCAACCCTGCATCGCGTTACGCGATGTGCGGCGTCTTCGTTGCGAAAGGTGATGGCGGGGTACGCGTCGGGGTCACCGGGGCCGGTGCGGATGGCGCGTTCCGGGCGGGCGACTTCGAGGCCGCGCTTGACGGCGAGTTCTCCGCGGAAGCGCTGGACGGCATTTCGGTGAAGGCGGAAGAGATGTTGTCCGACATCCATGGCGATGGTGCCTATCGGGCCAATCTGGTTTCCGTCATGGCCAAGCGCGCCGTCGCTGCCGCCAACTGACCTATCTGATTTCGCACCGGCTCCAACGAGCCGGTGCATGCTCCGTTGCAGACGTGCGTCTGGACGGGCTGCGAGTTGAACGCACATTGCCGATCGGGATCCGCCTCAACGTCCTTTCCGTCCGCATTGCGCCAGGGCCTGTTGCAGTCAACGCCCGGCGTGCCGCCGGGCACGCTCTGCGGGAGACCCGGGGACGGGAGCATGGCAAGGTGCCATGTCAGGAGCGCCGGTAGCGCCTGACTTCAAGCCATTGCGTCGGCGCTCGCTGCTCGCTGATGGGTGGCCGATGCCTCGCTGGCGCGGAAGCTGCGTTATGACGCAGCCAGCGGGCTTTACGCCCGGCCCTTGGTCGGAGTAGATGGAGGCGGAACAGGCGGGAACGGAGACTGTGATGCCGCCGGAGGACACGAAGCCGGATGCAGATTCGACCGTGGCGGGCTTGGCGCACCCCGAATCCCGGCATGTTAGTGTGTTCGGCCAGCTTGGTGACGACATGGCAGCGTTCCGCGCCGGTGTCGTCGAACGCATCGAAAGCGGCAACGCCGCAAACACGTTGCAGGAAATGAAGATCTCCAAGATCAGGATGCGGATGGCCGTTTTCCTTGTGGCTGTCCTGATCCTTCTCGTCGCGCTTTGGAGCATGTTCGGCCTGACGCTCATCACGAAACCTGCCGCCGACGCCGTCCAGACGGTTGTACCAGCCCCGCAATCCGGAGCGGGATAGGCACCTCCGGGCAGGGATTTGGCTAGGGAGACGGACGGCATTCGCGCCAACGCGACCGGTTGCGACTCGTTGGCGCAGGGCAATCGTGTTCGGGAAAATTCTTCTTGGCTTCCGCGCGGTTGCGTGATTATCTGTCGGGAAAAGATTGCCTGGGGGCAGGCATAAGGCAGGCAAATGCAGGATTTCGGACAACTCTCCGATGGGGTGGAAGTTCCCCTCGCCGACAACCCGACCCGTCACGACCTCCATGAATTTCCGACAATTGCGCTCCGCGCCGGCGTGACGGCCCCCGACGACCGGCAAGACGGCACGTTCGGCAAGCTTCGCGATGACCTGGCCGCATTCCGCGCTGACCAGGTCAACCGCCTTGCCTCCCGGAACAGGGTGACTGCCGAACATCGCGAACGGCAAGACGCCAGGTTCGCCAATTCCAGAACCGGAATGGCGGGTCGCCTCGATTGGCAGGACACCCCGATCGCGCTGGTTCCGATTCAGTTCCTTCTTGAACTGGTGGTCTCTTTTGGCATCGCTGCCGGTCTCATCATGTTCTGGAGCACTTTCGGACCCGCGATCGTCGCGGCGCTTGTCGGCCAGCCCGTCCAGTAGGCAAGCTGCGCGACAGATGCCTGTGGACATGCCGGCTTCGGCACGTTCCGAAGCGCGACCTGAAACCCCAGGCTCGCCCCACACGCCGTTGCCGGAAACGGCCATGAAGCCCGTCCGTGTCACGTTACGCTGCTTCCGACCGCATTGGCGTGCATGCTCGGGCGCTTCTGCAACCTCTGCAACGCGCCCCTCGGTCCCCTCAGGCGCAGCCACCGCAGGTCGCAGGTCGCCTGGCCGGTCCCGTAGCCATCCGTCTGCGTGAGCTGCGCGACCGCCTCCCCGGCTGGCGGTTGCTGAAGCCCGCGGGAAGGAAGACATGCATCAGGAGCGCGGCCGTCACGGCCTGGATCCGCGGGTCGCCGAAGCGCATGGCGGACACCCGGCGGCCGTCGACCACGGCGGGACGGTGGAACGCGTCGAAGGTCTCCACGCCGATCGGGCAGTCATGGCTGGAGCGCTGGACGTCGAGAAGACGCCGGTTGGCCTTGAAGCCGACCTCCTTGAGGTCATCGAGATTGCACAGCCTGCGCCTGACGCCGAAGCCGTACGTGTTGTCGGTCACCGTCTCGGTCCGCAACGCGCGGCCTTCCTTGAAGTGCTGCTTGATGCGAGAGCGCTTGGTAGTCGATGTGCAGCGACGGCAGGACGCCGTCGGCGATGATGCGGGTTCGGAACCGCGAGCCGGCCCGGCGCGTGATGCGGCGGCCGAAGACCGACTGCACGTGGTCGGCGCGTCCGATGTCGAGGTTCTCGCGGATGATCTCCTCGAACAGGATCCCGCCGCCCGGGCGGTCGAACACCGGCGTGAGGGCGCACTCCGCCTGGAGGATCGAGAGGTCGTACAGGAAACTGCACGGTGCCTTGGCGCGCGCCCAAAACCGGGAGGATCCGGCGGCTTTCCCGCCGCGTCCCGAATCGCCCGCCCAGGGGCGGAAAGGAAATGCCGGTCGCGTCGAGATCCATGCTCGCCGCGCATGGAGAGGCGGCCGGACCCCCGCGACACGACCCCTCAAGGATTCGTGTCCGGCACGGGCTTGCGCGGCCCCTCGGAGACCCCCACGTCCCGGAACGGAGGGGCCGGCACAAGGCTGGCCCGGCAGAGCGGAGCGCCGCCATGATCGAGAGACTCACGGACCTCGTCCGGGACGAGACCGGCCGGATCGGTCTGGCTGCGGGCCGCGTCAAGATCTCCCATGCCACGCTCGCCGACGACATTGCCCCCGCCCCGAGGGGATGCGCTGCATTGCGGGTGGCGACGGGGAAATGACGGTGCCCCGAAGGCCGGCACCGGGGCGTGACGGCCCGGCGGATCGTCCCTTCGAGCCAGGGGTGGGGCTCGGGACACGCATGGGGCGGAGACCCGAATCGCCGGCACGCAGATCGCCGGAGGCGTGCCGACCTGAAACGAACCGCAGGACGCGGGCGTTCAGGGGCAATGCAGGAACCGGCGGCGCGTCTTCCGTCTCCCGGGACCGGCGGCCCGGGCGCGGAAACCTGACAGCTTGAACGCGGCATCTCGCGGTGTCCTGGCGATGGGGATGGCTCTTTGGCCATGGCCGGGCACGATCAAGGAGCGTTGCGACTATGGACGAGGAATTCTGGAAAGTGCGTCGGTGCATGCTGGAACCGGCTTCGGAGATCTTCGAGGCGGCCGTGTTCCTGGACGCCGCCGCCGATTTCCATGCAGCCGGATTGAAGGGCGACGCACGGAAGGCTTTGAGGGCGGCCGACATTCCCGCGATCCTGGACTGGTGCGAGCAGCTCTTGGGAGGTCGCGGCAGCCTTGACGCATACCGTCGAAGCCCCGTTCACAGGTTCCGGGACGTGCCCGGCCTCCCGGCAAGCAAGGTTCTGGACGGCCCCGTGATCCCGGCCAGCGTTCAGCGCGTGGTACTGGACAGGGACGGCTGCTTCTGCCGTTTCTGCGGGATTCCTGTCATCCGGCCGGAGGCGCGGAAGATCATGCGCGACGCGTATCCGGAAACCGTCGAACGGGGTGCGGGAAATCTCGAGAGGCATGCGGCGTTCCAGGCGATGGCTCTTGACTTCGGCCACATCGTTCCGCGCAGCCGCGGCGGTCGGAACACGCCGGACAACCTCGTCGTCTCCTGCGCTCCATGCAAGAGCGGAAGGGGGAACTGGACGCTTGAGGAGGTTGGCGTGGCGGATCCCCGTTCGACTCCGGCAAGCGCCCGTCCGGTCCCGCCGGCGCTCCGCAAGTGGGACGGGCTGGCGCGGATCCTTCGGGAGCGCCGGCCGTCAGGCACCAACGGAAGTCTCGACGCGACCGGTCGCCAGGCCGCCGATGCAGCCGCCTCGAGCCGTTCAGGACGGAAGCCGCAGCATCCGGCGGACAGCGCGGCGCCCGGGGCGGAGGAGGTCAAGTCCCGGCGCGATAGCGGCGAAGGGGAGGACCGGAGGCGGCGATCGCTGAAAGGCGGGCGAATGCAGGGCTTGGCGACCCTCTTCAAGGCAGTCCGGCGGCGAAATCGCGGAACCGGAAAGACTGATCCGAATTCGGAATAGGAAGTCGGCAGTCGTGAACGGCTCGTTTGCCCTGGTGCGTGGGCTAGGTGGAGTTCACGTCACCGACAACGGCAACGTGAGACCGACCCCAGGCATCGGTTCTGCTGGACACGGCGCGTTTCGGGCAGACCGCGGCCGTTAGTGCGGCAAGGATCGCCGTCATGCATCCCCGGCCTCGACAAGGGCTTTCCCGGATTGTCCCTCAAGTGCGTCGGATGCCGCAATTCAGGCAACTTGCAAACGAGATCTGGATTTCCGGCCATCCAGCGATAGGGTGCGGTCCTGTGCGGTTCACCTCCCGGCAGACCGAGCGCTTGATTGAGGCCTTGTCATGACTCCACGTGCAATGCGATGTCTTGCTGCGGGAGGCCTTGTTCTTCTGTGCATTGCGGCAGTGTCGCAGTGGCCATGGCAGTCCTGGCCCGGCGGCAGCGGAACCGAACCGCGACGCGCCAGCATCTTGGTTGAGACCGAAGCCGTAGAGGTCGAGGTGCACCTCGTGTTCGCCGCCCCTCCGGATTCCCATCCGCTGCTTCACTACGCCGAGCATCTCGCCTGGCTGAGTGCCGTCGGTGCCGCAACACGTGACGCCGACCGGCATTCGAACGCATGGACCAGCGACCGGGCCGTCGGCTACTGGCTGTCCGGCGCCCCCGAAGACCTGCCGGACCTGCTGGAAACGCTGTTCGGTGTTTTCGACCCCATCGACCTTCCGCGCGAATTTGCCGGTCAGGAGCGCGATGTCATCTTGCGCGAATACGAGCACCGCGTTGCCGGAAATCCGGACGCGCAGGCGAGGATGGCAATGGACGCCTTCCTCTACGAAGGCAACGCAATCGCTGCCTCCGTGATCGGCACGCCGGAAGAGATCATGGCGCTGGACCAGGACGAGGCCCGCGCGCTTCATGGCGATACCCACCGGCCGGAAAGCGCGACGCTGGTCATCATCGGCGACGTGACCGAGAGGGAGGTCCGGAGCGCGCTACGCGAGGTGGACTGGCCGGAGCCCGAGGGCGGGCACGTCGCATTCGCCCCACCGTCGTTCGACCTGGCTGCGCACACGAAAAAGACGTTGCGCAGGTCTTGGCCGAAAGCCGCGCCGCGCCTGCTCTGGCGGCGGGTGGTGGCGCTGACCGAGCCCGTGCAGTTCGACCTGCTCGAAGCGCAGACGGCGCTCCTGCGCGACATCCTCGACACCAATCTGCCGGGCGGGGTGGCCGGGCCGCTGCGCTTCGACGCCGCCGTCGCCCGCAGTTTCGGCATCCGGATCTGGCCCATCGACGAGTACAACGTTGAAGTCGGCTTCACCGCCGCTCCGGACCAGGGCGTTTCGCTGACCGCCCTGCAAACCGTCTTCGAGGAGACGCTTGCCGAGAATGCTGAAACGGGCATTCCGGACGCCACCCACTCCCGGGTCCTGGACCGCTTCGACGGCTTCTGGCCGGACTGGGAGGACGGGGACGAAACGGCCCGCTGGATGGCGAACTACGTGCTTGACCGCGTATCCGCCCTGCGCGAGCCTCTGTCCGAGCATGAACTGAAGCGCCTTGATCAAGGCCTCACCCTTGAAGCCACCAATGCGCTTCTGCGCCAGATCGCCGGGGAAAGCCGCACCGCTGCCGCCTTCATCGGTCCGGAGGACGCCTTCGAATGATCCGCGTCTTGCTTCTCGTCGCACTCGTCACGCTCGCTGCCTGCTGGGAGGACGGCCCGTCCGCCAGCCGCGAGACCAGTCCTGGCGGCATCGAATACACGCTGATTGACCTGCCCGAGCATGAGGACGTGACGATCCACGTCGCCTGGCCGACCGACTGGGCCTATCGACCCGGGACCAGCAAGGCCGCGCCCGTGACCGGTGCACAGGTCATTCTCGCCGGAGGCGCCGAGGGCCATCCGGCCGGAGAGGTGGTCGAGCGCTTCGCGGACCTGGACTCCGAAGGCAACATCCATGTTGCGGTCAACGATCACGTTATCGGGGAACTGACGTTCGAGCGCGACAGGATGGCCGAAACGGTGAAGATCGCCAATGCCCACCTGCGCGCCCCGACACTCGAGCAGGCGTGGTTCGAGCGCATTCGGCACGGAATCGCCCAGAACATGGCCGAGGCGCAGGCGCGACACGTCCATGCCGGCTTCGACGCGGTTCGCTGGGCCGTGTTCGGAACGCAGCCGTTGCGCAACGCGATGTCACTGGACGAGCCGGGCACGTTCGAGGCCCTGACGCGCGACGATGTTGCTGCCTGGCATGCCGAGACGTTCACGCGCAGTCCCGACGCCATCGTCGTCGCTGGCGGTATCGATGCGGGAGCGGCGGGAACCGCCCTTGACGCACTGTTCGAGGGGTTGCCCGACTCCGGCCGGGAAGTGTCGCGCGAGTCGATGCCGGACTTTGCCCCGCGTCACATGCTTCTGCACCTGCCTTATGCGGAATCCACGAATCTTGCATTCATCGCGCCCCTGCCGCCGACCCGGCTGGGCGGGGAGCTTGAGGACCTGATCCTCGTCCACGCTCTTGGCGGCGACGATCAGAGCGTCCTGTTCGATGCCGTGCGAACCGAATTGCGCGCGACCTACGGGTTCGGCGCCGGGATCGCCAACTACACCCGCGAGCACCGCATCCTGTTCATGACCGGCGAGGTGGAGGCGGACAGGCTGGCCGAGGTCGAACGCGTCGTGCGCGCGGCCTATGCAATGTTCCGCGAGTATGGCCCGCAAGGTTCGCTCGCCGACCGCAAGGCGCCGTTGGAAGCCAGCTTCTCGGAACTTGCTGACTTTGTCGTGGATCAGGCGCGATCGGAGCTGCAGGGCGCCCTTGAAGGACACCCGCCGGGACGATCGCTTGAACTGGACGACGAACTGGCCGCCGTCACGGAAGAATCTGTGATGGCACGGCTGCGCAAGGACTTTCCTGCGGCTGGCGACTTCATCGTGATTGCCGTTTCGCCGGATGCGGATGGCTTGCCGGGCGCCTGCGTGATTCGCGTGCCGCGCGAAGCGGCGGACTGCCCGTGACGGACCGGCACGGCGGCAGCTCCAAATGAGCATGTTCCGAGGGAATCGAGCGAACGCACGACGCATGGCGACATCAAGGCTCTTGCCCGGTCATGTCAGGCCCGCTTCGAACCGTGATCGGCATCATTCTGGTCGCCGCCATCCTGGACGAGGTCGTGGCGATCGCGCGGCCGTTCCATGTCGCGCACAAGACAGGAAGCAGCTTGCCCGGCGCCTGACTTCTGCTGGCGCAGGCCCTGATAGCAATCGCGTTGACGCCATTCGGCGGGATGGCCGTGGACCGTTTCGGCGGAATGCGCATGATCATGATGACAGCGGTTCCTCAAGCCGCGCTCATGGCACTCCTGGGGGCCGTCGGCACGACGGTCCGGCTCGTGACGGTCACCGTGACTCTGTCGGGTTGTTTCGCATTCTCCGGACCGGTGCATTCCGCAATTTGAAGAGCGGCGGTCGCAGCACGCGGCACGATGCCCGGCGTGCAAGGACGGTGCAGTTCCTCCCGAGGCAGCGTTCTTGGCCGCTCAGTGCCAAAGGGCCAAGACCTGTCGCGCGCTCCTGCCGGTCGTCGGACTTGCGGCCAGGTGAAAGAGCGTTGGGCGCACGAGGCGACGGGAAGCGCTGTGCAGCGAGCGATGGGCGATTCAAGAACTGATCAGTTCGGCCTGTCGCACGATGACTTCGGCCTGTCGGACGCTCGCAATGTCGACGAGCCTTCCCTTGTACGTGGCAGCACCGGATCCGGAACGTTGCGCCTCTTCCA
>VXPN01000217.1 GCA_009839535.1 Boseongicola sp. SB0662_bin_57
GTCGTTGACGTCAGTGGTCAGGCGCAATCGTCGGCCGCGGCCGCGCTAGGGTTCAGGGCCTTTGATCCGGAACTGCCTTTCGCGGGTGTCATCCTGAATCGGGTCGCGAGCCCAAGGCATGAACGCCTGGCGCGGCTCGGCATGGATCGCGTCGGCATCCCCGTGCTGGGAGTCCTGCCAAGGCGCGGGGACCTGCAACTGCCCGAACGGCACCTGGGTCTCATCCAGGCGGTGGAGCATCCCGACCTGGATGGCGCGATTGCGAACTATGCAGCGTTTCTTCGCGAGCACGTGGATCTGGAGGCGCTTCGGGAACTGGCCTCGTCGACCGGACTGCCCGCGCCCGGCACCCTGCCGAATCCGCCCGCGCAACGGATCGCGCTTGCGCGGGACGCGGCGTTCTCCTTTGCCTATCCGCATCTTCTGGAAGGCTGGCGGCGGGCCGGTGCGGAGATCATGCCATTTTCGCCCCTTGCGGACGAGGCGCCCGACACTTCGGCTGATCTCGTGTGGCTTCCCGGCGGATATCCGGAGCTTCACGCGGGGCGGTTGGCGGCCTCGTCGCGATTCATGAACGGCCTGCGCCTGCATGCCGCAACAGGGCCGGTCCACGGCGAATGCGGAGGATACATGGTCCTTGGGGAGGCGCTGATCGACAAGGATGGCGGCCGGCACCGGATGGCCGGCCTCCTGGGCCTTGTGACGAGCTACGAGCAGCGCAAGTTCCACTTGGGCTACCGGCGCGCGGTCCTGGTGGCCGGGATGCCCGGGTTCGAAGCCGGGCGGGCGCTGAGGGGCCACGAATTCCACTATTCGACCATACTTGCGCAGCCCGATGCGCCCCTGGCCGAGGTCTTTGACGCCGACGGCAACGCCGTGCCCGAAACCGGGTCCGTTCGCGCGTTCGTCTCGGGCACGTTCTTCCATCTCATTGCGGGGGATGCATGAGCGGCTTCGTGAGTTTCGTGGGCTCGGGGCCGGGCGATCCGGCACTTCTGACGCTGAAGGCGGTGGACCGGTTGGGGCGGGCGGACGCGATCCTGTACGACGACCTGTCGTCCGGCCCGATCCTGGAACATGCCAGGCCTGATGCCGATCTGGTAAGCGTCGCCAAGCGCGCGGGCCGGAAGTCGCCCCGGCAGGATCACGTCAGTCGCCTCCTTGTCGAATATGCCAAGCGGGGAGGGCGGATCGTGCGGCTGAAGTCGGGCGATGGCGGCATTTTTGGGCGACTGGAAGAGGAACTGGCGGCGCTTCGCGCAGAGGCGCTGGATTTCGAGATCATTCCAGGCGTGCCGTCGGCCTGCGCGGCCGCTGCAGAGGCCGGAATCCCCTTGACCCGGCGACTGGCCTCGCGCCGCGTGCAATTCATCACCGGCCACGACGTGGCAGGGAACCTGCCGGAGGACTTGAACGTCGCGGCGCTCGCCGACGTTCATGCGACGACGGTGGTCTACATGGGGCGCCGCACCTTTGCCGACCTTGCCGGAATCCTGATGGCGCATGGCCTGCCCGGAGATACGCCTGCGCTGATTGCGGAGGCCGTAACGACTTCCGAGCAGGACATCGGCAGGTACACCGTTGCCGAACTGGCAGATCGGTTGCGCACGGAAGAAGCGGGGCATGCTCCAACGCTCGTCCTGTATGGGGCGTTGTCCGATGGATGAACTGGTCCTGGTCGGAATCGGCACTGGAAGCCTTGACCACCTGACGCGCGAGGGCGAGGCGGAGATCCGCAAGGCGGACTGCATCCTCCTTCCGAGAAAGGGGCCGGAAAAGGCGGAACTCGCGGAATTGAAGAGGGGAGTCTGCGTGTCGGTTCTTGGTGAAGATGCGGAATCGCGAATCCTTGAGTTCGAAATGCCGGTCCGCGATGCCGGGTCCGGCTACCTGGACAGCGTCGATGCCTGGCATGGCGAAATCCGCAAGGCGTGGGAGGCGGCTCTTGCAGACAGGGACGAGAAGCGCGTGGCGTTGCCCGTCTGGGGCGATCCTTCGCTCTATGACAGCACGCTCAGGATCGCGGCGCGACTTCGCCCTGCACCGAAGGTCAGGGTCGTGCCTGGCATCACCGCGCTGCAGGCGCTGACCGCCGCGCACGGCATTCCATTGAACGAGATCAACGCGCCGGTCACGATCACGACCGGGCGGCGACTGCGCGAAGACGGGTGGCCCGACGGCACTGAGACCGTTGCGGTGATGCTGGACGGGGAACTGAGCTTCAGGCACCTTGATGCGAGCCCGCTGCATGTCTGGTGGGGCGCGTATCTCGGAATGAAGGATCAGGTGCTGGAAAGTGGCCCCCTGGCCGAGGTCGCGGGGCGGATTGCCAAGACCCGGGCGGCGGCGCGTGACGCTCATGGCTGGATCATGGACACCTATCTCCTGAAGCGCCGCAACCGGACGAGGAGGCGCGCCTCCGCGAGCTGATGCAGACGCGCCACTGCCGCAGGCAGCAGTATGTTCCGAGCGCCAATTTGACCTTGGTCACCCTTGGGTCTAGTGCTCACGCACGACGAGAACTGCGAGGCGGCGCTGCTGCTTGCACCGCATCAGGCGCGGGGCGGAGTGATCATGGGCAACGAGAGCGGCCAGGAGGATGGTACAGGGCGCATGCACATCTTCCAGATCGGCATGTTGCGCTGCAGCACGACATCGACCGAGCTGTTCCTGGAGCGCTGCGGCCAGCCACGGCCCAATGAAGCCTGCCGGATGGGTCCTGATGCTCGACACTTTGAACATGGCCACTTCCGGCTTCGTCATGCGGGCATGACCTTGGACAGGGAGAGGCCGCAGGGAGGTTTCACAATGAGCTGGGCAGGTTCCACGCGTTCCGGAACGACGCCCCGGGGAGCGTCGCGCATGCTGGGCGGAAAGGTCTGAGGGAACTGCACGGCCTCTTTGTGCAGCACTTGTTGGAATTTCGATCACGGTCGCCGGTTGGGCATTCGAACGCGTCCCGAGCCATGTCCCGTTATTTCTCCGGGGGCGAAAGCAGAATCGGGTCGGAAATGACCGCGTAATGGTGCCACGCGCCGCCTTTGGCCACCTGCACCTGGACGTCCTTCTTCACCTCGCCGAGGGCATTGAAGGAGATGCGTCCGGTGGATGCGTCCACGTTGGATGCGGCTACGGCGTCCCGCAACGCGGCTCGATCGCCTGTTGCCGACCTCTTCAGTGCGTCAGCCAATACCAGGATTGCCGTGTGTGTCGAGGCGGCGACCATGTCTGCCGGAAATGCCGCCCTTCTTTCGAATGCGCTCATGAACGCCCGGGTGACGGGGCTGGTCGCATCGCGATCCAGCGATGTGGTGATGATCACCCCTTCGGCTGCCGGTCCCGCAATCTCGATGAACTTCTGGCTGTCGTATCCTTCCTGCCCGACTATCGGCACGTCAATGCCGGCGGCGCGTATCTGCCGCACCAGGGGACCGGCGGTGAAGAAGTAGCCGGAGGCATAGATCGCTTCAGGTGCGTCCGCCTTGACCTTGGAGACAACGGGGCCGAACTCCCGGTCATCAATCGCGTATTCCGACTCTCCGGTGATCTCGATTCCGAACTCGGGCGCCTTGTCCTTGAAGCCCGAGGCCAGTGACCTTCCGAAGTCGTTGCCAAGAGTTATCAAGGCCACGCGCTTCAGTCTCATGACGTCGCCGATGAGCTTGGCTCCGGCCCTGCCCTGCACTTCACCCGTGAAGGATGTGCGGAACACGTAGTCACCTGCCCGTGTAATGTCCGGATGGACGGCGTAGGCGGAAATGTAAGGAATTTCGTTCTCCTGGAATACGGCCGCGGCGGCTCTCGTCGGACCCGAATAGCTTCCGGAGATCCCGGCAACCACGTTGCCCTGCGCAGCCATCTTCACGGCAAACAGCGTCGCTTCCTTCGGACTCGCCTGGTCGTCGTAGACCAATAGCTTGATCGGGTCGCCACCGATGCCGCCCGCGCTGTTCACCTGATCGACCGCTAGCCGGGCTCCCTCCAAGGCGGATCTGCCGTCGGTCGCTGCGAACCCGGTAAGCGGCACGTTGAAGCCGATCCGGATCGGGTCCGCAGTCACACCCAAGCCAGTTGCAAGTGAAACGATGGCACCAGCCAACATGCTCTTTGCAGCCCTCATCCTGTCTTTCCCTCTTTCGATTGTCCATGAACTGTTGGACTAAATTGACTGGTTTGCCATTTTCCGGAGCAGGAAGCGGCTCTCGTGCATCCGGGCGACTGGCATGACATTGCCGTACATGTCTCGACCGTTCGCGAGTTCACATGCTTGCCACCGTGTCTACAAGCGAGAATTCTGCTTTGGCGGCAGCATCGGCGTGGTGCGAGGGTGCGAGGCCCAATGTGCCTGACGGCGGTTACGCAATTTGATGGTGCCGTGATCAGGTTATCTGATAGACATTGAGCCGAGGCGTTCGCGGTCGAGGCGATCCCTGAAGGCTGGACTTTCCTTGTTGTCGGCTGGTTCGCGGCTTCGCTGCCACGGCAGCGCCGTTGAGGACATCAGGACAGTCGGCGAATCATCGGTCAAGTCCCGCGAAGCGAAGCTGGCGGTCATGTACACCGCCGAGAGCCGGGATCCGGAGGCCGGTGCGGCGCTGAAGGACAGGGACAGCGCAACGTTCATATGTCTCATCGACAGCGCGGCCGCAGCCTCCGGCAGCGCGGAGCCCTCCGATTTCGCCAGACGACTTGACCGGGAGGCGCAGCGGCGCGGGTTGCACGACGCCGGGGAACTCGTCGTCATCTCCGAACGAGAAATGACTCGGGCTGCACCCTTCGCGAATCCGTGACAAAGCCCGGACCCCCGTTTCCAGAGCCGTCGCTGTTCAGGATTGACAACAGCAAGGCATTGTAATTATTGAATTTGGTAATGAAGCAGGAAAAAAGAAGGACTTTCTTACCAAAATGATGGGATTCACCGATCTGGACGCACGGGTGATCAAGGAGCGGATCGACATGACCCAGCTTTGGGACGCTTGGATCGAAGCCGACGACTTGAGGCGGCACAGCTTCCTCGGCTCCATGAACTGGGAGAGCCGGAACGGAAGACAGTACCTTTACAGCAGGAAGGGCAAAGTCGTGAAATCGCTCGGCCCCCGTTCGTCTGCGACCGAGAAGGCCTTCGCAGCCTTCACAGAAGGCAAGAGAGACAACAACGATCGATTGAAGACCCTGAAAGCCGAGATCGAGAGACAGGCCAGCGTCCTGCGGGTGCTGGGCGCCGGACGGCTGCCGGTGACGGCCGCGCGAACCCTGCGCGCCCTGAGAGCCCACGGGAAGCGGACGGGCATTCGCGTCGTGGGCACCAACGCCCTGTATGCCTACGAGGCCATGGCAGGCGTTGCGTTCAATTCCTCTTCCACGGCGACAGGCGACATCGACTTTCTGATCGACGACCGGAACAGGTTGAAGCTGTTCACGGACGAAGGTGACCGAACCGGGCTGACAAGGCTTGTCCAGGCGAAGGTGGACAGGACCTTTCACTCGCGGCGTTCCGGCGATTTCCGGCTGACGAACAGCCACGGCTACATGATCGAGTTCATTCGTCCGCAACCAACGCCGGTCCACCGCAACATGCCGGGGAAGGAGCCCTTGGAAATGGACGACGTTGAGCCTGCGCCGATCATCGGACTGCAATGGCTGGTCAACGCCCCTGCCGTGGACGTCATAGTCATGGACCAGCGCGGACATCCCGCCCCGATGCGTTGTCCCGACCCTCGCTGCTGGGCGTTGCACAAGGCATGGCTTTCCGAAAGGGAGGACCGGACGCCAGACAGGAGGCGACGCGACCGGGACCAGGCCAGCCTCGTGATGCGGCTGATCCGCGATAGGCTGACGCATCTTCGTTACGACAAGGAACTGCTCCCGGGACTGCCGGGCGAACTGCGCCGGATGATCCCGGAAACGGAGCCTCGGCCGTCAAGTGCGCAAGATTTCGGGGATTATATAGTTGACTGAAACTGCGGAATGGGCAGGTTTCCAGTTGCATGCGAAGGCCAATGGCCCTACATTGATCGTGTCGAAGGGCAACGGTTCCCGATTCAATGGAAGAGCAAGTGACTGCGCATGAACAGACCCTCGCGGACGACAAGATGCGGGCGGAAATCGCGAAGCTTGTCGCGGAGACCAACCAGATCAAGGTGAGCGCCGTGCTGGCTCCGGCGCTGGCAGCGGCGGCGGTCGTGGCCACGAGTGGGGCGATCGTGAAGCTTTTCTTCTGATGACGGGGAACGAGCTGCGTGAGGCCCATCGGAAGCTGGGCCTCAGCGCCAACGGAGCGGCGCGGCTCTTCAAGGTGTCCAGCGGCCGCACTGTCCGCCGCTGGTGGAGCGGCGAAAGGGGCGTACCCGGACCTGTCATCGTCCTCACGCGGGCCTTGATCGAGAGCCCGTCCGTCCGCCGTTTCTTCGGTCTCAGCATGGAAGAGAGCTGAAGCCGGCCGTGCCCATGCAGGCTCGTTGGATCCGCCTTCTCCTGGCCCTCCCGACACAGCGGACGACGATGAGATCTGCAACGAAGTTCGGCACTACGCCTGACAAGTCAGGGAATGCCAAGCGACGTGAAGAACCTCGGCGATCGCGGCGGCGGATTCATCACGGGCGGGGCTATCGGGTCGACTTCACGAGGCATGGCGAGAGCATCGCGCTGCTGCTCTGCGGCGGCGTCAAGGCATCGCAGGAACGGGATATTCGCATGGCCCGGACGCTGGCAGGGGAGACTGGCGATGAAAACCACGAAGCTTGATCTTTCGAAGACTGCCGGTTTCGATCACCAACGCCTGCCCGCGCCGGTTGACGCCCGGACCGGTGCTGCCGCCGTCCCGTGAGCTGGACTCCAGTGCCAGGCAACGGACGGTCGCTGGTTCCACTCCAATCGTTGACACGCTTGGGAAATCGGTCGCAGGGCGTGTGGGACAAGGCCGGATGCTCAAGCTCGACCAATGTGAAGCCCTGCAACAAAGCCCGAGACGTCGAACGTGTCCCAGAAAGGCTCGCGCTGCGGCCGGAAAATGCAGGAGGCCTCGATCCATGGTCATGATGGCTGCACGCGCGACTGCCCCGGCCAGTTGAATTCAAGATGCGCTCCTGCGAGAACGACATGCAGAGCTTCCGGAACCTGATCCAGGATTGAAAGTCGTGAATGCGCAGCCGTTTCCCAGCCTGTTTTCCCCGATCGACATCGGCAAGCTTGCGCTCCGCAACCGGATCGTGTCGACGGGACACGAGACCCATCTGAACGACAGGGGCCGGATCGGCGATGCGATGATCGCCTATCACGAGGCACGCGCCCGGGGCGGTGCCGGACTAATCGTGACCGAAGTTGCGCTGGTCCATTCCAGCGCCGTGTTCGTGGCAAATCCCATCCGGGTTGATACTGACGACTGCATTCCAGGATATCGCCGGCTGGCGCAGGCCGTGCACGATCACGATTGCGGCCTGATCGCCCAGCTGTTTCATCCCGGGCGCGAGATGCTGGCTTCGGAAGACGGTACCGCGCCTGTTTCCTACAGTGCTTCGGCCGTTCCAAACGAGCGCTTTCACGTCATGCCGCGCCCGATGCCTCGAGAAATGGTCGCCGAGGTCATCTCTGCCCACGGCGATGCGGCCCTTCGAATGCGGGAAGCGGGCCTCGACGGCGTCGAGATCGTTGGCTCGCACGGGTACCTTCCGGCACAGTTTCTGAACCGTCACGTCAATCAACGCAGCGACGAGTACGGAGGTTCGCTCGAGAACCGCACGCGCTTCATTCGTGAAATCGCGGCTGACATCCGTGCCAAGGCCGGCGAGGACTTCGTCGTTGGCCTGCGGCTTTCCGGGGACGAGCGCAGCCATGAGGGCGTCGCGCAACCCGATATGCTGGACGCATGTGAACTCCTTGCCGGAGATGAATCGCTGACCTACTTCAGCGTTGTTGCCGGATCCTCCGCGACTGTCGCGGGTTCGGTTCACATCGTGCCGCCGATGAACGAAGAGGCAGGTTATACCGCGCCATTGGGCCAGGCGGTGAAGGCGCGGACGGGTGTGACGACGATGGTCACCGGCCGCATCAACCAGCCGCAGGACGCCGAACGCATCATTGCTGCGGGGCATGCCGACCTTTGCGGAATGACGCGCGCAATGATCTGCGATCCGGAACTGGGCGAAAAGGCCAGGACGGGACGTGCCGACGACATCCGCGCCTGCATTGGCTGCAACCAGGCCTGCATCGGCCACTTTCACGCGGGCTATCCGATTTCATGCATCCAGAATCCGGTAAGCGGTCGCGAGACCTTTCTCGGTCGGACCGAACCGGCGCGCACGAGGCGGAAGGTCATGGTGGTGGGAGGCGGGCCCGGCGGAATGAAGTGTGCCGCCGTCGCTTCAGCGCGCGGCCACGACGTGACGCTCTTCGAAAGGGAGG
>VXPN01000073.1 GCA_009839535.1 Boseongicola sp. SB0662_bin_57
GAGCCCGCACGGCTCGACGCTGGGCGGGAGCCACATCGGGATCTGCGCGAAGCCGAGCGACGAGCCGCACGTGCTGCACTGCGTGAAGGACCTTGGCAGCGTCCTCTGGCCGCTCCAGGGCCTGGACGGGCGCGGCTGGCAGGTGGAGGGCGCCTACCGGTGGCTGTAGGCGAGGGCGCACCCACGGGCGTCTCCGTCGACGTCTGGCCGCATCCGCTGACGTCGGAAGGCCAGCACGACGCCGTCGCTCCCGCCGGCGTCACGCTCGGCCAGGCCGTGCGCGACGCGGGCCTGGGGTCGCGGCCCGTGCGCGCCTGGATCGACGGCCGCGAGGTCGACGCCGAGATCATGGACGGCCGCGCGCTCGCCGAGGGCGAGATCGTCACGCTCCGCGCCGACGTGCGCGGCGGCGGAGGCGGCGGCGGCAACAAGGTCCTGCGCACCATCCTCTCGATCGCCGTCCTCGCGGCGGCCGTCTTCGTGCCCCCGCTTCTCGGCTTCGCCGCCGGCACCGTCGGCGGCGCGCTGGCGAGCGCCGGGGTCCTGGTCGCGGGCAACCTCCTGGTCAACGCGCTGGTGCCGCCGGAGATCCCGCGCCTCGACGGCCCCGGCAGCGACCGCAGCACGCCGGTCTACAGCCTGGCGGGCGGCGCGAACCGCGCAAGGCTCTACGCGCCGCTGCTCTGCGTCCTGGGCAGCCACCGCGTGTTCCCGGACCTCGCGGCGGCGGAGTACCAGACCTTCGAGGACGGCGAGCAGTTCCTGCACCAGATCTTCGACTTCGGCGTGGGCGACATCGACGTGACGGACCTGAAGTCCGGCGCGCAGGCGCTCTCCGGCTTCGACGGCGTCACGGAATACCGGGCGCTGGGCGGCGGGCAAATCACGCGGATCGCCGGCAACGTCGACACGATCGCGGGCGCGCAGCTGGAGGACACGAACGCCGTGAGCCGCACGGCGCCCGCCTGCACGAGCTTCCAGGTCGACCTCGTCGCCCGCGTCTTCTCCATCAGCGACAAGGGCGAGACCGAGGAGAACAGCGTCTCGGTGGAGATCTCCTGGTCCGCGCCGGGCCAGGCCGGCGGCAGCGTCACGCGGACGATCGGCACGCAGAGCCAGGCGAAGGACGGCGAGACCGTGTTCGTCCAGGACCAGCGGCGCATGACGGTGACGCAAGAGCTGCCCGCGCTCGCCGACTGGCAGGTTTCCGTCCGGCGCACGACCGCGCCGTCGGACGACGACCGCACCTACGACGACGTCGCCTTCACCGCGCTCCGCGCCTTCCAGCCGGACACCGGCGACTACGCCGGGCGCAACCGCGTCGGCGTCCGCTTCAAGGCGTCCGCGCAGCTGCAGGGCCGTCTCGACCGCATCAGCGGCACCGTGCACCAGAAGGTGCCGGACCTGGTCGGCGGCTCCTGGAGCGCGCCGCGACGGACCTCGAACCCGGCATCCGTGTTCCGCTGGATCGCGCTCGGCGTCCGCGAGGGCGGCGCGCCGTGGATGGGCCTGCACCTGGCCGCGTCCAGGCTGGACGACGCGCAGATGCGCGCCTGGCACGCCTGGTGCGCGGCCGAGGGGCTGGCGTGCAACTTCGTGGTCGACCGCGAGCGCACCGTCGACGACCTCCTGCGCCTCGTCGCCCGCTGCGGCCGCGCCAGCCCGACATGGCAGAGCGGCAGGCTCGGCGTCGTGTTCGACCGGGCCGGACAGGCGCCCACGGCGCTCGTGACGCCCGGCAACGTCGTGCAGGGATCCTTCGGCGTCGAGTGGGCGTCGGCCGCCGTGGCCGAGGAGATCGCCGTCCGCTACGTCGAGCCGATGCTGGACTGGCAGTGGAACACCGTGCGCAAGACCGTGCCCGGCGTCTCCGGCACGCCGGCGAGCACCGTCACCCAGACGCTGGAGGGCGTCACCTCGGCCGCGCAGGCGGCCGCCGAGGCGGGCCTCCTGGCGGCGAGGCACGCGTACCAGCGCCGGCGGCTGACCTGGGAGATGTCGGCCGAGGGCCTCGCGATCCGGCGCGGCCAGGTGCTGAACGTCACCCACTCGCTGATCGACGGCGGCGTGACGGGGCGCCTCAGGGGCGGCGGCACGGACCAGGTGCAGCTCGACCGCGAGGTGACGCTCACGGGCGACGACTGGATCGCGCTCAGGCTCCACGACGGCACCGTGCACACCTCGCGCGTGACGGCGGGCGCAGCCGCCGACAGGCTCCGACTGGCGACGCCGCTCAGGCTTCCGGCTGCGGATCCGGAACGGCCCGCCGTCGACGTGCTCTGGCGGCTCTACGACAGCGCCGAGCCGCCGCTCAGGGCAAAGGTGATCTCCACGGAGCCGCTCTCCGACCGCGCCGTGCGCATGGTCGCGATCGACGAGGACCCGCGATACTACGCGGGAAAGAACGCCGCGCCGGACAGCGTGGACTGGACGCAGGGCGGCCTGCCGGAGGTCGTCTTCCTGTCCGTGTCGCAGCGCCAGGTCAGGGCGGGGTCCGGGTACGCGACGCAGATGGAGGTTGTGCTCACCGTGGCCGGTGCCTGGGTCGGCGGCGAGGTCCGCGTGGGGCGCGGCACCGCCGAGAGCGTCCGCACCGTGGCCCAGCTCACGGGCGCGAACCTCAGCGCACGCTGGATCGAGGAGCCGAAGGGCGAGATCACCATCACCGCGATCCCCTACCACGACGGCGGGCTGCACCCCGAAGGCGCGAAGAGCGTCGAGTGGGACTTCACGCCGCTCTACGACATCGCCCCGCCGACCGGGTTCTCGATCGTTGTGGCCGAGGACGGCACCCGCGAGTTTTTCTGGACTCCGCCTGACGATCCGGACTTGGCAGGCATCGTGATCCGATACCTGGAGGGCGACGTGGCGGACCCGGCGTGGGGCGCGATGACGCCCCTGCACCAAGGCGTGCTGACCGCATCGCCCTACGAGACCGTCCAGCTCGAAGCCGGGTTCCACACCTTTCTGGCGCGCGCGATCTCGACGTCGGGCGAGCTGTCGGACACGGTGCGCACGGCCACGCGTTTGGGCACGGCAAGGATCGGCGTCGCGCGGTGGTTTAGCGGCACGGGCGCGCCGCAGGACGCGCTCGGCGACGATGGCGACTTCTACATTCAGGCCAACGGCACGCTTTGGCAGAAGGGTGAGACGACTTGGGCGGAACTGGCGGATCTGTCGCCTGCCGATGGCGCGCAGTGGTTCACGGGCGCAACCGATCCGGCTGCCACGCTCGGCATGGACGGGGACTGGTATTTCAGAACGGGGACCGGCACCGTAGCGGGCTCGATATACAGGAAGGTTTCGGGGGCGTGGGTCAAGCAGGTGGATATCGACCAAGGCACCGAAGGCGCACGGTGGCACGCGGGATCCGGTGTGCCGGCAGAGTCTCTTGGAGCCGTCGGCGATTGGTACTTCAACACCGACAACGGTCACGTCTACGAGAAGACCGCCTGATGCCTTGGACGTTTCGATTCGACAGCACAGGGCCCAAGGGCCGGAAAGGGGATCCCGGCCGGTCGTTTTCGGACGTGGTGCTGGCGGACAGCGGCACGTATTTCAGGCACGCGCGTTTTGCCGTCGGAAGCGATCCTGGCGCGTCTGGAGAAACATCCGGCAGCGAAGGCCGCTTCATTGGCATCTTCAGGTCGTCCGAGGAGAGCGTGTCCGGCGGCAAGGCCCTGAAAATGGAGGCGCGGATCGGCAGATTTTACACAAGAAGCGGCTTCATCAGCCACTACGCATACGGGGCTTGGCCGGTCTGATGCCCTGGGAGTTTCGCAAGGACGTCACAGGACCCAAGGGCGACCCGGGCGATCCTGGAACAAGCGGGCGCGTGGTAGGCGGCCAGGAGTACTTTGACGCTGTCCGCGCCTCGGGCGGAACGCATCCCCTCATTTCAAGCATTTTCGACATTCGCGGCTTCGAGGAGGCCGGATCCGACAGCAAGGGGCTGTGGATCCAATGGAGGTACGGATACTACAGCGGCTCAGTTGTGAACCCGGTCTGGAACGAAGGGCCGTGGCCGACCTGATGCCTTGGGAGTTTCGCAGGGACATCACAGGACCCCCGGGCAAAGAGGGTACGGACGGCGTGGCGGCCGACCCGAACAGGTACTACAAGCTCTTTGCGCATGACGAGATCGATTCCGGCGTGTCCCTGCCAAAGCTGATCAGCATCGCCGGCACCGAGTACAGCGTCGGCGTTGAAAAGGGCATGCGAATTCGCGCGACGCACACGTCGCAAGTGATCACGCCGCCGCCACAAAAGACACTGACGACCTTCGTGGGAGCAACGCAAGACGAGGTCCTGGTAGGCACGTCCGTGACCTTCACGTCCACCGTTGGCGGCACCGCAACCGGTCCGATTTCGCGCCAGTGGCAGCGCGCAACCAGTGCGAGCGGACCGTTCACGAACGTCGGGACCGGCGCCTCAACATATTCGGTTTCGCGCTCGACCGCCGGCACGTACTACGTCCGGTGCGTCGTCACGCGGGACGGCCTGACCGCAACCAGCAACGTGGACTCTGTCACGTGGATGAGCCGTCCGGTCAGCACGTCGTTTTTCGACAGAATGGAACTGACGAGAGGCGGGGGCATCGGCAGCATATCAGAAAATATATTCGTCGAAGCGTTTCTCGAATCGGGATTTCTCTACGCTGATTTCACGGCGACGGCCACGAAGACGGCCGGGCCGACGCTGAACGACTCAGGCGGTGCGATGTTTCTGGTTTCGGGCACCTTTGCCCGTACGTTCTCCCCCGCAGGCGGCTTGTTCGCAGGCGCCGAACTGCCGCACGGAACCTATTCGTTTAGTGTCACCGTGACCCGCAAGTCAGATTCCAGGACCGAAACGAAAAGCGCCAGCATCACGATCACCTAAAGGCAACGAGGAGGCCAAAAATGACCATGATCTTTCCGAATTATGGAGTACGCCCGCGAGAAAACGTGTCAGGCGGGATTCCGGACAAGGCAGACGGGTTGCCGTTCTCGCGCATGCACTACCTGATGACGCAAGTCACGCAGAAGATCGCCGGTGGCGTGGTGCCCGGCTGGGGGTGGGAAACGGCGCTGCCGTACGGCACAGCCTGGGCGTCGAAAACGGACGAGGAAAGGCTTGCTGCGCACGATGCCGGATGGATGTTTACCGAGGCAATCTGGGAGGACGTGCCGTGGGGCGAGGACAGCGGCCTTTGGGAGATGCGTGCCAACAGCCATGATGATCGGCGCATCGTCTGGCAGCCGTGGCCTTCATACACGCGCGAAAACCTGGGGCCAAAGCCGACTTGGAACGAGGTCTGGGATCTCCTGAGGGAGGCAAACGTGCGCGACTGGATTTACAGGCTGCCGGGCGTCCAGCAGCTGGTAGACGATTCCAGGGACAGCATGGCCAACAGCCCGGTTGCGTTGCCTGGACTGCCCCAACTGCACGTGGGCGGTGGCATGGAGCACATGCCCGCGATGATCCATGCCGTGTCGGCGTCAGATCTTGCGGGCGCCGAGTTCACCCCGGCTGTGCTGCGGACCGCGGACAAGGCGGGACAGGCGCCGATCTGGACACGGCAGGCGGCGCACGTGCTGCTTGGGAAGCTGACCTCTCAGACGAATGTTGCCGAGAGCGCCTACAACATGGTTCGCATCCAGTATGACCGGCTGGTTGCGCCTGTCCTGCACCCAGCGGCCGGACTTCCGGGAAACCCGAGCAACGCGGAGGTTCTTGCCGCCCGCGAACAGGCGCTGCAAAAGGTCTTCGACTTTGTGTCTCCTGAGCGTCTGGGCGCAGCGTTTGAGGCGGCGATTGGCGCACTCTCGCGGCTGCCTGATGACTTGCCGACCTTGCGGGGGGTTTTGATCGAGCGGATCGAGGCCGCTGCCATGAGGCGCGTGAAGGAAATCAAGGGAGCCAAGACCCAACAGGGCGTTGACGTGCCGCCTGCGTGCTTGGACATGGCTCGCGCCTTGGAGGAAGTGAGCCAGGCTTGCGCGATCGGAATTCAGAAGATTGACGCTGCTGCGGACGCGACCGCGACGAAGGCGGCTTTTGATGCGGGCGTCGCGACCATCAACGCCGTCACGCCGCTGAACGTGCCGGAGCTGTTCGACGCGTCGGACGCCGAGGTCGCAGGCGACGTGACGGTGACGCAGAGCACGCCGGTGAAGCTGATCGCGAAACAACCTGCCGGAAAAGACATTGCGGGCGTCGTTTCCGTCGCGGCCAGGGCGCGAGTGTTCAAGCCAGGTGCCTTCGTGGCCGTGACGAGCGAAATCAACGACAGCGGCGACTTTGCGCAATTGGTGATTTTGCTAAGCCCGCCTGAGGCAGAAGACGAAACGCTGGATTACGACGTGGTTGTGCGGAACCTCTGCGGTCCTGCGCCACGCCGCGTTGTCAGCATCACCAGGCCGGCGGGTGCATTGAAGCCGCTGTAAGATCGCGCTACGGTCCGGAAGTGCCATGAGCCACAGACCCGGGAGGAAAGACATGGAACACATATTGAAACGCGCCTTGGCGGCGCTTCCCTTCGTGGCGATGCTGACCGCATGCAGCGACACCCCCCGCAAAGCGTTGGAAAGCGGCAGCGCTTTCAGCCCGGAAACCGTCGCCGCTCTGGAGAGTCTGGGCGAATTGGGTGAGACCGTTCGCGCTCTCGGGATTGACGAGGAGTTTTTCGCGAGCCTCGAAGACGCGGATTGGTTCGAGGATGTCGCTGCGGCCGACGTTGCCGATCGTTATGCCGAGATCGCCGCCGCGTTTCACGATCCCTGCATTGGCGACGAGTGCGGGCCGGAAGACGCTCTGCGGTATGGCGCGTGGCTGGCGTTTGACGCCGACGGCGAATTGGTCGCCGGCGCGGCCGTCGAGGCTCGAGGCTTGCCGCCGGGCTATGCGACCGTTTGGGTCGCTCCATCCGCGTCCGCGACCTACATCGGCAACGCCAAGGGCGTCGGCCATTGGAATGACAGGGCCGATCCGGACGTCGTTGCCTATCACGCCGGCGAGTTCACGGCTCGAGTCGTGCTTGACTATGACTTGGATGCGGGCCGCCTCGTCGGGCGCGTCGGCGGGTGGACGGGTCCTGGCGCGGATGCGCGTTGGCCGGATCTTGGTTTGGGTGCGCTCGGAGGAGACGGAACCGGGCGCACGTTCACCATGCTGGACGGAAGCATTACGAGTGGCGTTGTCGGCGCGTGGGCGGCCGTGCCTTACGGCGGCGCGGGCTCCTATGTTCTGGACGGGAGCGCTGTGGTCGGCCCGATCACTGTCGAGCAGCCGCCTGGGTATGTCGGCACGTTCAACGCGGCATTCGCGTCGGGAAGCACATCGTTTGGAGACGGCGAGGTCGTCGCCGGTTTCGACGCGATTGCCGCGACGCAAAAATAGCCGTTTGAGGGCGCTTTTCGAGCCGTTGAAAGTGAGTCCAACGTTTCGATTCACCGAATCGTTTCGATGGACTCAACGCGCGCTATGTGCTTGCTCTGTTCCGGTTTGAGTCCAACGTTTCGATTCGCGAGTCCAAACATTTCGACTCGCTACACCGGCAGCCGACTCGCTCTGGACACCCTGACTCATTGCCTCGCGCCTCAAGGAGTTCCGGTCTTGCTCTTGCGGCACCAATTTGCCGTGCCCGCTTCGCGCCTGCAAGCGGTTGCCTTGAAGCCTGGAACGGGCATTGCTATCACCTGCCCGCCAAGATCTGCGTGGAGAGAGGTCATGCGTGCCGAGGCGGAAAACACGGTCGCGGCCATCGAGAAGTCGCTCGACCTGCTGGCCCGACGCATGGACTGGGATACGGCAGGACATCGTCTGGAAGAATTCAACGCGATGGCCGAAGACCCGAACCTCTGGAACGATCCCGGACGCGCGCAGACACTCATGCGCGAGCGGCAGATGCTCGTTGACGCGATGGAACGCCTCACGTCCATGCGACGGGAGCTTTCGGACAATGTCGAACTGATCGCGCTCGGGGAGCAAGAGAACGATTCCGAGGTTCTGGAGGATGCAAGGGCGGCGCTGATGTCTCTCGCCGAACGCGCCGCCCAGGCCGAAGTCGAGGCACTTCTGGACGGCGAAGCCGATGGCAACGACACGTATCTCGAGATAAATGCGGGCGCCGGCGGAACGGAGAGCTGCGACTGGGTCAAAATGCTGGCGCGCATGTATGAACGCTGGGCCGAAGCCCATGGCTACGAAGTGCAGGTCCAGTCGCTGCAACCGGGCGAAGAGGCCGGACTCAAGTCGGTATGCTTCAAGATCGCCGGCC
>VXPN01000168.1 GCA_009839535.1 Boseongicola sp. SB0662_bin_57
GGATCATGGTGCTCTACCTCGGTCAGGTCGTCGAACTCGCCGGGCGCGATGCGCTCTGCGATGCCCCCGTGCATCCCTATACCCGCATGCTCATTTCCGCTGCGCCCGTCCCGGACCCCCGGGTTGAACGGACACGAAACCGAATTCGGGTTCCCGGAGAGCTGTCCTCGCCACTCGATCCGGAAGCAACGCTCCGGTTTCTGCCATCCAGGCGCGGGCAGCTTGGTTACAGGCCCAGGCTTCAGGAAATCAGACCGGGACACTGGGTGGCGGAACACGATTCACTGGAAGCGATCCTTGCCGCCCACGCAAGCCGAGGAATGCCCCGTTCAACAGTGGACTGAGACTTTTGCCGAACAGGCCTCGGAGACTGGTGCGATCCCAAAAGCGAACAGCGCTGCCGGCACACTTCCGGGCCGTGGCGCCGAATTCCGGTCTCGGACGCCATGCATCGCCAAACTGGCGGACCAACCGCGGCGGCGCCCGGCTCCTCGTCATTCCTGACGGCCGGGCGCACCTAAACGAAGCACAGGTGGCCGAGGCGGCCTGCAAGAGACAGCGACCAGGGCGAACTGCGCGACCTGGCCATCCAGTACGCCAAGTCGTCGCACTCGTGCCCGAAGCGGGGTGCCGACCTTGAGCGCCTGGGAGAAGCGCCCTATCCGCCAGCGCAGCTCGTCCCAGCGCAGAACCGCGCGGGAGGTGTCGAGACCGGTCTCGGTGACCGGCAGCTTCCAGTGCAGCCGCTTGTCCTTCTTTCCGCGCCCCGTCGCGAGAACGTCAGCAGTCGGCGCCAGCATCGGCAGCAGTCACGTGGGTGAACCGTTACGGAATCTCGACGTGGACCCTGCCGTTCACAACACGCGCCGGATAAGTGTTCAACGCTTCACAGGCGGGCGACCTGATCGCGATGCCCGTTCGGACATCGAACTGGCCGTTGTGCTTGGGGCATTCGATCGTATGGTCGATCACCAGCCCCTCGGCAAGATGCACCCTTTCGTGCGTGCAAAGGCCATCGGTGCAATAGACCTCTTCGTCCAATATTCGATAAATCGCGTAGGTTCGTCCTTCGTGGTCCAACCGAACCAAATCTTCTTCTTCGATGTCGACAAGCGCGCAGGCATCTATCCAGGGCATCGCGTTCTCCGGCGTCAGGCGATCTGGTTGGACAGAACGGGATCCCATGCACCCGCCCCTTCAGGCAGTTGAGGACGGATGAAGTGGCACGGGTCGCGAAGCTGCCGCAGAACACAGGGGATGATCTCGGACCATGCGTTCCAGAGCGAAGGGTTGGGCGCGGGCAGGTCGTGTTTCACCACCTCGTGCAGCTTGGGCAGAGCGTGGTAGGGCACCATCGGATACATGTGATGTTCGATATGGTAGTTCATGTTCCAGTAGATGAAGCGCAAGATCGGGCTCATGAGTACAGTGCGCGAGTTGATGCGGTGATCGAGCACGTCTTCCGCCAGTCCGAGGTGCTGGGGAAGCCCCATCACGAGCAAAAGCCAGATCCCATAGGCCCGGGGCAGCCCGATGATCATGAGTGGCAGAAGCGACCACGACCAGAGAGAGATCATCGCCACAAGAACGTAGATCGCGATGTGGATGCGGCCGACACGAATGGCCTTGACGCGTTCGGTTTCGGGGATGAGGTCCGCTTCGTCCGGCGGAATGATCCCCACGGCATTCCGCGCCAGCGCTGCAAGGCTCTGCGGTACGGCTACGATTCCGAACAAGTTGAGGCAGAGCACGATCAGCTGCGGTGGCCGCATTCCCGCGATTTCCGGGTCCCTGCCCACAATGATCGTATCGGTGTGATGGCGGGCGTGGGACCAGTGCCAGACCACCGAGTTTCGCATCATCAGAAAGCTTGCCAATTCATAGACCGCGTCGTTCTTCCACCGGGTCTTGAAGGCCGTGCCATGGCCGCATTCGTGCCAACGGCTATCGGCGGCAGAGGCGTAGAATACGCCATAGACGAACAGGAACGGCAGCGCCCACCAGCTTCCCCAAAAAAGGACACCACCCGCGCCGCTTCCGACCAGCACGGCAACCCAGATCGAGATATCGCGCGTCGCCGGCCAATCCGTGCGCATCATCAGAGACTTCAGTACCTTTCGGTCTACCGGCGTCCGATACCAGTCTGCGCCCGCAAGGCCTCTTTGGAACGCATTCTGCCGCTCCGGACCAGTCAGGGAATAGTCCCGCTCCATCGAAAATGTTATCAATCGCATCAGGCCCAAGGTTCCGCTAGCTCCAGTTTGCCAGTGCAGTCTCGAACTTGCCTAACTCCTCTTCGGAGATCTGGACCAGTTCGCTCTCGGCCGGAAACGACCCAGAAGCCACATCGCGCCTGAACTCCGAGAACGCAGCCACGCGATCCTCCTGCAGTCGCGCGTATTCGGCCCGGAAATCCCTGTAGACCCGGGCGTGACGAGGCACATGACCTTCGGTTTCGCCAAGAATGTCGACCGAAAACAGGTACTGGACATCGCAGCCCGCGCCCGACCCCATGGAAATCACGACGAGTGACGTCCGCTGGGAAATCGCTGTCGCGACCGGTGGCGGCACGATTTCCAGTTCGACCGCAAAGGCGCCCGCGTCCTGATAGCGTCGGGCGTCGTCCAGAATCGCAAGGGCATCATCCGCCGTTTTGCCGCGTGCCGCGTAGCCGGTCCAGCGGGCCTTTTGCGGCATGAAGCCGATGTGGCCGACAACGGGAATCGCCTCTTTCGCCATGGCTTCGATCACGTCGTAGTGCATCGGACAGTAGACACTGTCGACCCCGGCTTCCATTGCCTCGAAGGCCGCGCGCTTGGCCTCATCGGCATTGGCGCACTCGCCGTAGATCAGGCCGAACGTGAAGTGCGTGTTCGGGGCGGCAGCGCGAAAATCGTCGCGGGCATGCCTGCGGCCTGATACGATGATCTCGATCCCGGCAGCCTCGGCAGCAACGGCATGTTCGACCGAGGCCACGTTGAGTTCGGTAAGCTGACCCTTTCCCTTGTGGTCGATCAGATCCTTGACCGCCATCTTCATCCTGCACGCCCTCCGGACTGTGGCAGGTCAGTGCCGCGCAGGATCAATTCTGCGTCGATCAGCTGCTGATGGGGTCCGGCGTCGCCGTTGAGCTTCGCCACCATCATGCGCCCCAGCCGCATCCCCAGCGCGTCGAGATCCTGACGGAACGTTGTAAGACCTGTTCCGACATGGGCTGCCACGGGAATGTCATCGCAGCCGATCAGCGCCATGTCCGGGCCGGGCCGGACCCCGAACTGACGCATGGCCTCCATTGCCGATAGGGCAATCACATCGTTGCCGCAGAAGATTGCAGTCGGACCAACACCCCGGGTAATCAGCTCGGTCACGGCATCCGCGCCGGTCTTTCGCGACAGGTAACATTCAATCTCGAGCGCAGGGTCGTGCCCTATGCCATGCACTTCCAGCGCATCACGGTAGCCGCGCAGGGCATGGTTTGAATAGGTGTACCTCAGCGGTGTCGTCAGATGCGCGACGCGGGCGTGGCCAAGCCGGATCAGCCGTTCGGTCGCCCGAAACCCGATCTTGTAGTGGTCGACGTCGACCCAGTCGTGGTCGGACTTGTTCGTTCGCCCGACGGTCACGAATGGAAAACCACGCGCCTGCAGCCATTCGACTCGCTCGTCATCGGGCCGGGTTCGTCCGAACAGAAGCCCGTCGCAGCGACCTCGTTCGACAGCATTGCGAATGATCTCGAACTCGGTCTCATACTCACGCGCCATGATGATCTGAAGCGCATAGCCCTGAGCCTGCAGCGAAAGTTCAACGCCGTCGAGCAGGCTCAGGAAGAACGGGTCAACAAACTTGGTCCAGGGCTTCGAGACCATGAAGGTCACCGTGTTGGTTTGCTTCGATCGCAGGCTCGACGCCGCGAAACTCGCACGGTAGCCAAGTTGCTCTGCAACGGTTTCCACTTTGCGGCGGGTTTCAAGTTTGACGTCAGAGTATCCGTTGAGCGCGCGGCTGACGGTCGAGACCGAAAGACCGGTCTGTTCGGCCACGTCCCTGATCCCCGATCTTCTGGCGGGTTCGCCCATCAGTCTTCCTCCGCGATAACATAGCCATGCGCAGGCAGCGCGGCGTCATCATGTTCGCCCGAAAGCACGGTCACCTGGCCGTGCCACGGAACGCTCCGCGGGGAGTCCGAAAAATTGAATGCGCACATGAGCCTTTGTTCCCCGTGAACGCGCAAAAAGACAAGCCAGTCCTTCTCGTGCTCTGTCGGTTCGAACGATCCGTATCGCAGGGCCGCGTTCGCACGGCGCAACGCAATCAGCGCGCGGCAGTTTTCCAGGATCGACCCGCTCAGCCCGTCCTGCCGAGCGACCGCAAGCGCCGCATGGGACGGTTCGCAGGGCAGCCAAGTGCACGCATTCTTCGAAAACCCGAGTTGGTCCCTGTCGTCCCAGGGAAAGGGCGTCCGCGCACCATCGCGTCCTCGATCATGCGGCCAGAAGCGGATGCCTTCGGGATCCTGAATCGCTTCGCGCGGAACGTGTGAGTGCGGCAGCCCCAGTTCCTCTCCCTGGTACAGGATGACGGTGCCGCGAAGACAAAGCAGAAGTGCATGCAGCATCGTCACCTTTGCCGGATTGTCCTCGGCGCCCCACCGGCTGGCCACGCGGAAGACATCGTGGTTCGAAAACGCCCATGTCGGCCAGCCGTGACCGTTGCCTGCTTCCAGAACCGTGGTTGCGATGGCCGATCCGTTCAACTCGGGGGCAAGCAGGGCGAAGCTGTAGGCCGTGTGCAGCCTGTCGGGCGTCGTGTACTCGGACATGCGCTCGACCTGCCTGTCGCAGGAGATCTCGGCCAGCAGCATCCTGTCCCCGGCGACTTCGCGCATACGCTTGAGAAACGCCAGGTTTTCCGGCCGCGAACGGTCGTAGAGCCTTTGCTGCATGTAATACGGATTGGCGGGCACCCCATCGAGTTCCGCTGCAGGATTATCCCGAAGCGCAGGGTCGTGCATGAAGAAGTTGGCAACGTCCAGCCGCAGCCCGTCAACACCCTGGTCGAACCAGAATGTCATGATGTCAAGCACTTCGTCCTGCACGTCCATGTTGTGCAGGTTCAGGTCGGGCTGCTCGATCAGGAAATTGTGCAGATAGTACTGACGCCGTTCGGGTGCCCATTCCCACGCAACGCCGCCAAACCGCGCGAGCCAGTTGTTGGGCAGGCCGCCGTCGGCTCTCGCATCGGCCCAGACATACCAGTCCGCCCTTTCGCCATCCTTGCCCGAGCGACTTTCGACAAACCACGGATGCCGGTGCGAGCTGTGGGAATAGACCTGGTCGATGACGACCCTTAGGCCCAGGCCATGCGCCGCCTGCACAACCTCGCGGAAGTCTTCCAGCGTTCCGAATCGGGGGTCGACCTGTCGGTAGTCGGCAACATCGTAGCCCGAATCGTGCATCGGAGAGGGAAAGAACGGCGTGATCCAGATCGCGTCGATCCCGAGCCCGGCGAGATAGTCCATCCGGCTCAGAAGCCCCCTCAGGTCGCCCTCGCCGTCATCATCGGAATCCATGAAGCTGCGCAGGTAGACTTCGTATATGCAGGCCCCACGCCACCATTCTGCGTGCTCTTCACGGCGTTCAGTCGTCACGGTCATCTCCGGCAATGCCGCCATATTCAAAAACGTTTTTGGAGATCGGTCAAGAATTCCGAAGGCATTTTGCCAATTCCGGGGCAAATTCCGCAAAAAACCTTGACCAGGCGGCCCAAGTCCGCAACTCTTCCATGTGAAGTCCAAAAACGTTTTTGGGCATTCTGGCGCAATGAGCTTCAGGGAGGGAAAAATGCGTAAATTGCGTAGTTCAGCATTTCTGGCCGTATCTGGCCTTGCGATGAGTATCGGCACCGCCTGGGCAGGTGACTGGTGTTCAGGGCAGACGATCCGGCTATTCTCGGGCGGCCCCGCCGGCGGAGCATTCAATTCGATCATTGATCGCGGCGCGATGCAGGCGGCGGAAGACACCGGCGCAAATGTCCAGATCATCTATTCGGAGTGGGATTTCGACAAGATGGTCACGCAGCTGCGCGAGGCGATCAGCCAGGCACCCGACGGCATTGCAATGATGGGACACCCGGGAGATGACGCGATCATGCCATTGGCGGCCGAAGCCGCTGCCGCGGGAATCCCGATGATGTACATGAACGTGGACGTTCCGAAAGTGCGTGCGGCCTTCGGGTCGGGTTACGTTGGGGCCACGCTATATCAGCAAGGACGGAACCTCGGCGCCGAGACCCTGCGTCTTGCGGGCGACAGGCTGCAACCTGGCGACACTGCAATCGTCATGAGCCGGTGGGAAAGCGAAAACCGCGCTCAGCGTGAGCTCGGCCTTGTGGACGTGCTGGAAGAGTTCGGCATGACGGTCATCAAGCTGCAAGAGGCCGAAGGCGCCTCTGCCGACCAGATGCTGCAAATCCCGGTTCTGACCTCGACACTGATCGCCAATCCCGACACCAAGCTCATTGGCTATCCTGGCGGCCCGTGGCTGGCTGCGGCACCGGTGTTCATGGATGCAGTTGGCAAAGGCCCCGGCGACATCATGGCGGTTGGCTTTGACCTTGGACAGGGCGTCATGACCGCGTTCGATGGCGGCTACGTGACGGTGACGGCGGACCAGCAGCCCTACCAGCAGGGATATCTTCCGGTTCTGTCGCTCTGCCAGCAGCTGGTCTACAAGCTCGGACCGCTTAACGTGGACACCGGCGCCGGCTTCGTGACGGCGGACAACTACAAAGATGTGGTTGCCCTCGCCGAACAGGGCGTCCGCTAGCCCAAAAGTTCGCCCGGGCCGGCCGGTTTCCGACGCCAGCCCGGGGCCGGATCTTCCAAACCGGAGCACGCCTATGTCCGCGGCATCAGAGCCGGTCGTCGAATTGCGCAACATCGTCAAGCGTTTTGGATCGGTCGAAGCCTTGTCAGGCGTCACTATGACCGTCCGCTACGGCGAGGTTCTCGGGCTGTTGGGAGACAATGGCGCAGGCAAGTCAACGCTGATCAAGACTCTTGCCGGGGTGCACAGCCCTGACGAAGGCGAGATCATCGTGAAAGGCAAGGCTCGCAGGCCCTGGACACCCGCGGCTGCGCGTGATGCGGGCATAGAGACGGTCTTTCAGGACCGCGCGCTGGCACCGCAGCATTCCATAGTGACCAATATCTTCATGGGGCGCGAAATCGCGAACGCCTTCGGTCTTCTGCGGGTGCAAATGCAGATCGACGAGGCCAACAGGCTGATGCGCGAGATCGGCTTTACCTCGAAGGTATTCAACCCGGAAAGCACGGTAGGGACGCTTTCAGGGGGTGAGCGGCAGGGCGTCGCGATTGCTCGTGCGCTCTACAATCAGGCCGACGTGATCGTGCTGGATGAGCCGACGACAGCACTGTCGCTGACCGAAACCCAGAAGGTCTTCCGTTTCGTGGAGGCGGTCAAGTCCTCTGGCCGGACCGTGGTCTTCATCGGGCACAACATCCATCACGTGTGGGATGTTGCCGACCGGTTCTTCGTCATCGACCGTGGGAAAGAAGCCTTCGAAGGCGCCAAGTCCGCATTCACCGGCGCCGATCACCTGATCGAGATGATGCACCAACTCGCAGAAACCGGCAGCGCCGACACAAGTTCGCTTTTGGAGCCGGCGTGAGGATGAACACGGTGGACGACGTGACGACCGATACCAATTCAGAGGACCACCGCACCGAGCAATCCCGATGGACGCTCTATTATCGCAAGAACGGTCGCGCGCTGAACGCATTCCTGGCCCTTGTCCTGGTTTGGATCTTTTTCGCGGTGAACAACCCGGCTCTTTTTCTGAACCCGTTGTTCTACAATGCTTTCCTGTTTTCGGTTCCGGCAACGATTTTTCTGACCACCTCTTTGGTCTTTGTCATCGTTTCAGGCGAGCTTGATCTGGCATTTCCGTCGGTTGTTGGCGCCGCCGGAGGAGTGTTCATGTACTCCGTGGTGCTCGGAGTGCCGGTGATACTGGCGTTCCTTCTGACCATGGGATTCGGAGCGCTGATCGGTCTTGGAATCGGATTGATCGTCGTCTACGGGCGCATTTCGTCGCCCCCGTTCCACTCTGAAGTGCAACACCTGATGTAGTGTTGCGAGGCGTCGGA
>VXPN01000364.1 GCA_009839535.1 Boseongicola sp. SB0662_bin_57
CTTCGAGGTTTCGGGCACGCAGGCCGGGGTCGATGCGATGACGGCCTGCGCAGCCACGCGGGCACGGATCGTCATGGTGGCAATCCACGCCCGGAAGCCGCAGATCGACCTCTTTCAGTTCTTCTGGCGCGAGCTTGAACTCGTGGGTGCGCGCGTCTACGAGCCGGAAGACTACGAGCAGGCCATCGCGATCATCGCTGGCGGCGGAGTTGATGCGGACACGGTCATAACGGATGTCAGCCCGTTGTCGGGCATCCAGGCGGCATTCGAGGCCTTGGACGGCAATCCGGCGGCGCTGAAGAGCCTCATCAAGGTTGGAGACGGCGCATGAACGTTCTTTCCGCATTTGACCTCACCGGGAAGACCGCGCTGGTCACCGGTGCGAGGCGCGGAATCGGGCGCGGCATGGCCGAGGCGCTTGCGTCCGCTGGCGCCGACATCGTTGGCGTCAGCGCCAGCCTGGAGCGTGAAGGGTCGGAGGTCGGCGCGGCCGTTGCCGGCATGGGGCGCAGCTTCGCGGCCTACCAGGCGGACTTTTCGGATCGTGCGGCCCTTAACGCCCTTGTCGGGGATCTTGCCCGGGACGGGGTCGAGCCCGACATTCTCGTCAACAACGCCGGGACCATAAGGCGCAAGCCCGCCGCGGAATATTCCAGCGAGTGGTGGGACGAGGTGATCGAGGTGAACCTCTCCGCCCAGTTCGTCCTGAGCCGGGAAGTCGGTCGCGGCATGATCGAACGTGGCCGTGGCAAGATCATCTTCATGGCCTCGCTGCTGACGTTTCAGGGCGGGGTCACGGTGCCAGGATATTCCGCCTCCAAGGGCGGAGTCGGGCAACTGACCAAGGCCTTGGCGAACGAGTGGGCGGGCCATGGAATCAACGTCAACGCCATTGCGCCGGGATATGTCGCAACCGACAACACCGAGGCGCTCAGGAATGATCCTGTTCGGCGGAAGGCCATCCTGGAACGCATTCCGCAGGGGCGGTGGGGAAATCCCGAGGACTTTGCCGGACCGGTGGTCTTTCTTGCGTCGTCGGCGTCAGACTACGTCAACGGGGAAATTCTTGTTGTGGACGGCGGCTGGATGGGACGATAGGCTGTGCATTTGAATGTGTTGATGACGAGTGTCTTGCCGTTATGGGCATCAAAACCGGGTTCGGGCGCTCGCATGGCCAAAGGGAGGCCGTGGAATGTCCGGGCAGAACTCTCAAGGGAGGAATCCTAGAATGAAACTCACCAGAGGAACGATCCTCGCAGCGTCGGTCGCGGCGCTCGCAATCGGCGCCACCGCTGCATCGGCTCAGACGACGCTGCGCATCCAGACGCATTTCAGCCAGGAGACCCTTTCGGGTCAGATGGCTGGAAAGTACATCGATGACATCACCACCATGTCGAATGGCGAGATCGAGGTCGAGATGTTCTATGCCTCGTCCGTCGTGAAGTCGGCCGAAACCTTCGACGCGGCAGCCACCGGCATTCTCGACTGCGACATGACAGGCGGTGCATACCAGACCGGCAAGAACCCGGCGTTCCAGTTCACCGGCGACCTCATGGGCGGCTACACCAATCCCTACCAGCAGATGGCCTGGCTTCTGCATGCGGGCGGGCGGGACGCCGTCAACGAGCTCTACAACCAGCACAACATGGAATTCGTCGGCTGGTGGATCCCGGGCCCAGAGTCGCTTTCGTCAACCCGCCCGATCCGCGGCGTCGACGACTTCAAGGACTGGAAGTTCCGTTCGCCTCCGGGCTTGGCAACCAAGGTGTTCTCCAATCTCGGGGCCTCGCCGATCGTGATGGACTTCAACGAGATCTTCACGGCTCTCGAGACCGGCATCATCGATGGCGCCGACGCGGCGAACCTGACCAACAACATCGGTCTGGGACTCTATGACATTGCCAAGCACACCAATTTCCCTGGCTTCCACTCCATGCCGGCCGATCATCTGGCCTGCCGCAAGGATGTCTGGGACGCGATGCCGGAGCATCACAAGCGCATCATGATCGTCGCCATGGACGCGCTGGCGATGCACAACGCCTCCATCAACGAGGTCAAGAATGCCCAGAACGCGGTCATCCTGCGCGAAAAGGGCGTGAATCTCTACGAGTGGTCGCCGGAAGAGCTTGCGAAGTTCCGCGTTGCCGTGAAGGCGGGTTGGGAAGAGTTCGCCACGACCCCTGAAGCCAAGGCGCTTCTGCAAAGCCATGTCGACTTCCTGGTCGACATTGGCGCAATGCAGTAAGCGGTCGGCGCTTCGGAATTGATTGGCGGCAGGGCTCGACGGGCCCTGCCGCATTGCTTTGTCCGATCCCATGAAGATCACCCGCATCTCGAGCCACGTCCTGTCCTGCGACATGCCTGAGGTGCTCGGGCATTCGCAGCAGTACTATTCCAGGCGTACGGCGCACCTCGTCGAAGTCGAGACCGACGAAGGCGTCAGCGGCTGGGGCGAATGCTTCGGTCCGGGCGCGGTGGCATTGGCGAACAAGGGCATCGTCGAGGACGTGATACGGCCGATGGTCCTTGGCTCGGACCCGCTTGACCGCGACGCGATCTGGCACCGGGTCTACAACCTCCTTCGCGATCATGGGCAGAAGGGGATGCCGCTTCAGGCCCTCTCGGGCGTGGACATCGCGCTTTGGGACATTTCCGGCAAGGTGGCGGGACTGCCTCTTCACAAGCTGATCGGCGGCTCCCACAGGAAGAACGTGCCTGTCTACGGCTACGGCATGATGCTGCGGCCGGAGCCTGCATCCGAACTGGCCGCGCGATTCCGGGACGAGGCTGCCGCGATCAGGGACGCAGGCTTTGTCGCCGCCAAGATGAAGGTGGGCCTTGGGCCGAAAGACGACATTCGTCTTGCGGAAGCGGTTCGGGAGGGTGTCGGTCCCGACTTCCGCTTCATGGTGGATGCAAACCATTGCTACACGACCAGCGACGCTTTCCATGTGGGCCATGCGCTGGACGAGCTCGACGCCTACTGGTTCGAGGAACCCGTGGCGCCAGAGGACCTGGACGGCTACCGCGAGTTGCGTGCCGGCCTCAAGGTCAACATTGCCGGCGGGGAAGCGGAGTTCAGCCGTTGGGGCTGGCGTGCAATCCTGGAGAACAGGGGCCTTGACATCGCGCAGCCTGAGGTCTGTGCGCTTGGCGGCGTCAGCGAGTATCTTCGGGTTCTCGCGCTTTGCCACGCGCATCACACCCCGGTCGTCAACCATGTCTGGGGATCCGCGATCGCCGTTGCGGCGAACCTGCATCTCCTGGCAGCGATGCCGACGATTCCGGGCAGCCTGAACCCATGGGAGCCGATGCTGGAATTCGATACAACGGAGAACGTCTTCCGTGACGGTCTCTTGGCCGACCCGCTTGATGTCCAGGGCCAGGTCAGGAGGAACGGCGGCAGGGTTGCAATCCCGTCTGGGCCGGGTTTGGGTGTCATGCCCGATCCGGAATTCATCAAGAAATACAGGATCGCTTGAAGGGGGGACGTTGTGAAAGACCAAACAGGAAGCTTGATGGAATGGCTGATACCGTTCTGCTTTGTCGTCTGCGCGAGCTGGGCCATCTGGCACATTCCGGCGTACATCCTCACGCTGGCGCCGCACGAGAACCCTTCGACCCTTGCCCAGGTCACGGCAATTCACGAAACGAAGGACGTGACTCCCGGTCTTCCCGGCCTGTTTGGGGGCGTGGCCGACATCGTGGACTGGGTGGCGCTTGCGCTCATCCCGGTCTTCCTGGTGGTCGGCATGTCGGGCGTAAGGGTGGCGCACATGGAATTCCAGCACTGGAGGCCCGTTGATCGCGTCGCGCTCTTCTTCGGGCGTGTGACCATGATGCTGATCATCTCGATGACAGGTGTCATGCTCTACGAGGTGTTTCTTCGCTACGCGCTTGAGGCGCCGACATTGTGGGCCAACGAGCTGACGCTCTGGATCGGCGGTTTCGTGTTCCTCTGCTCGGGCTTTTACGGCATGCAGCAGCGCAGCCATATCCGCATCTTCCTGCTCTACGATGCCGTTTCCCGACCGTTGCAGCGCACGTTCGACGTGGTCTGGACGGCGCTCTTCGTGCTGTTCGCGTTCTTTCTGGTCTACGGCAGCTACAAGCAGGTGTTCCTGATCAAGTTCTACAAGTGGGAAATGTTCGGCACGGCGTTCGATCCGCCGATTCCGGCGACGATCCAGCCAGCTGTCCTGGTCATCATCGTGCTGGTGGCCGTCCAGGCCGTGATGAACGTGATATCGGACTGGAACCTCGAGCCCGAGGTGCACACGGCGGCCGATGACATCGACGAAGACGAACTCGAAGCAATCAAGCGTGCGGTGGGAGACGACTGATGGATGTCGGAACGATTTCGCTGGTCCTGGTTCTGGGCCTCATCGTCCTCCTCGCAATAGGGATGCCGCTCGGTCTCGCGTCGGCCTGTCTGGCGGCGCTCGTGCTGGTCATGAAGTTCGAGCCGGCACTGCTGACGAACCCGTTGAGTTTCGGCGAAGGGCTTCTGACGAAGAATCCTGGCACCGGGCCGCTGTACATCCTGACCCAGAAGATATTCGACCTGATGACGGAATACGTCCTGCTGTCGGTGCCGCTGTTCATCTTCATGGCGGCTCTTCTGGAACGTTCGGGCATTGCCAAGGCGATGTACGACTCTCTCGATTACTGGCTTTCGCAGGTGCGCGGCGGCATCGCGGTCGTGACATCGCTCATGGCGGTCATAATGGCGGCCATGTCGGGGATCATAGGCGGTGAAGTCGTCCTTCTCGGCCTCATCGCGCTCCCGCAGATGCTGCGGCTTGGATACAACCAGAACCTGGCGATCGGGACGATCTGCGCGAGCGGCAGCCTCGGCACCATGATTCCGCCGTCGATCGTGCTGATCATCTACGGGCTGATCACCGAGACCTCGATCAAGTCCCTGTTCACCGGGGCCTTCGTGCCCGGATTCATGCTGGCGAGCTTCATCATCATCTACATCCTGGTGCGCGTGAACCTGAATCCGACGCTGGCACCATTGCCGGAGCCGCGCGAGGACGACGTTCCTGGCCTCCAGAAGCTTGCCATGTTCGCCGCTTTCCTGTCGATCCTGCTGGCCGGATTCGCGACTCTCCTGCTCCTGCGCGTGCTCTACTTCACGGTCACGGGCCAAAACGTCCTGGAAGCGGGCGAAGACCCGATCGCCTGGGGCATGCCGCACCACATCCCGTACGTTGCGGCCGCGGTCGCGATCGGCATCGTCCTGGCGCTGTTCGTGTTCGGGCGCGAACAAAGCGCCAAGGCATGGGAGCACGGCAAGGGCCTTGTGCCCCCATTCACGGTCATCGGGGTCGTTCTGGGCTCGATCTACGGCGGGGTGACCGGCATCACCGAGGCGGCTGGAATGGGTGCGCTCGCGGTGTTCATCATTGCCGCTTTCCGGGGCGAAGCCTCGGTCGGACTGGTCTGGGACAGCCTGATGCGGACATTGCGCTCGACCGGCACGATCATCTGGGTCACCATCGGGGCTGCGGCCCTGGCCGGCTCGTACACCTTGGCGGGCGGTCCCAGCTACATCGCGAACATCATCGTCGGGAGCGAGATGCCGACGATGCTCGTGCTGCTCAGCATGATGGTGATCCTGCTCTTCATGGGGGCCTTCATGGACTGGGTGGGCATCGTGCTGCTTATCATTCCGGTCTTCCTGCCGATCGTGAAGAAGCTGCCGATCGAGGAGATCGGTTTCATAGGCCAGTTGGAGCCGCATTACGTCTCGATCTGGTTCGGCGTGCTGTTCTGCATGAACATGCAGGTCAGTTTCCTGTCACCGCCTTTCGGCCCGGCGGCCTTCTACCTGAAATCCGTGGCGCCGCCGCACATTTCGCTGACAGACATCTTCCGGGGCTTCCTGCCGTTCATCTGCGTGCAGCTTCTGGCGCTGTCGGTGCTGCTCATTTGGCCGAGCATCGTGACGCTGCTCTTGTAGACCGGGGAGGAAATGGTGCTCACCAAGCAGGATGTCGAGACGTTCGATCGAGAGGGCTACCTGGTTGTCGACGGTCTCGTGGACGACCAGGTTCTCGATGGAGTCCGCGAGGAATATGCCCAGCTCATGGACCGTCTCTTCGGTCAATGGCACGCGGAGGGTCTCGTGGATGCGTCGCGTCCCGGCATGGGTTTCTGGGACAAGCTCGACGTCGCGTATCGCGGCGGCTTCGACTGGTACCAGCCTTTCGACATCAGCCTGCCGTTTGGAGGGATCACCGAGGAGACGCCGTTTCACTTCGGGCCCGCCGTCTTCGACATGGTGACGGACAGCAACATTCTCGACGCCGTCGAGACGCTGATCGGGCCCGAAATCACCTCGAACCCGATCCAGCACGTTCGCATCAAGCCGCCGGAACGGGCTGTGGCGAAGGATGAAATCCGGGCTCATGTCGTCTCGACCGACTGGCACCAGGACCAGGGCGTGACGTTGCCGGAAGCTGACCAAACGGAATTCGTCACGGTCTGGCTGGCCATCACGGACGCGACCGTCGAGAACGGCTGCCTGAAGGTGGCAGCACACCGGTACGACGAGATGATGCCGCATTGCCCCAAGGTCCAGACGGCGCTTGCGGACCCGTACGTTCCCGAGAGTTCCGTGCCGGTTCCGGTCAAGGCAGGGGGCGCCGTGATCTTCCATCCGATGACGCCTCACGCCTCCCTGTCCAACGAATCGGACGGCTACCGCTGGTCGTTCGATCTTCGCTACAGCGTCACGGGACAGCCGACGGGCCGCAGCCACTTTCCGGAATTCGTGGCACGTTCCCGGAGCAATCCTGCGAGCGAGCTGAAGGACTGGCGGGTCTGGAAGGCCATGTGGGAGGAGACTCGCAGCCGTCTGGCCAACGCACCGCATATCGCGCAACACAGGTGGGACGAATCCAGTCCCCATTGTGCCTGAGATGGCTGAGGCTCTGACAGGCGACCAGGAGGCGTTCTACGCCGAGAACGGCTATCTTGTGCTGGAGGGCAGGGTGCCGCCCGACGTCATCGAGGCCATTCGAGACGAGATCCGGCGGTTCGAGGATGTTGCGCGCACGATGACCGAGTCCGACGAGAAGCTTGACCTCGAGGACAGCCATACGCCGGACGAACCGCGCCTGAGACGGATCAAGCTTCCGCACACGCAGTCCAAGGTCATGCGGGATCTCATGTATTCGGATCACGTCCTGGCTCCGGCGCGCGACCTGATCGGTCCGAACATCCGGCTGCACACGACCAAGCTGAACATGAAGAAGGCGGGCTATGGCGCCGCCGTCGAGTGGCACCAGGACTACGCATTCTATCCGCACACCAACGATGACATCCTCGCGGTCGGCGTTCTGATCGACGACATGGGGGAGGAGAACGGTCCCTTGATGGTCTTCCCCGGCAGCCACACGGGACCGGTTCACGACCATCATGTGGACGGCGTCTTTGCCGGCGCGGTGCTGCCCGAGGCGGTGGGCATGGACCTCAAGGATGCCGTGCAGCTTACGGGCCCTGCCGGATCCATCTCGATTCATCACGGGCGCGTCCTGCATGGCTCGGCGCTGAATCGCTCGGACCGGCCGCGACGGCTCCTGTTCTACGAGATGATGGCGGCAGACGCGTTCCCGATCATGGGATCGATGACGATTTGGGACGGCATCGAGGACTACGACAGCCGAATGCTGTGCGGCGAGTCGACGATCGAGCCGCGCCTTGAGGACATTCCCGTCCGCATTCCGCAGCCGCAGCCGAACGTGGCGATCTCGATCTACGAAATCCAGAAAGGCATGCAGGCCCGCGCATTCGAGACCATCGGTGCCGACAAGGGCTGATCGCGCAGTTCGGGTTGCGGCCTGAACATGTCCCGTTTCGCGGCGATCGCGACAGTGGCCGTCCTGATGATGCTGTTCGCGAACTTCATGTTCGCGGTCGTCGACACATCCTCGAAGTGGCTTCTGGGCGCGGGCTACGTGGCGATCCAGCTGGCCTTCTTTCGCTACGCGATCCAGTTCGTCATCACGTCCGGCGTGCTGGCCGGGTTGCGCGGTCGGGGCCTTGCCGACGCCCGACCGTTGCTGCCGGTCCTTGGCTTGAGGGCATCGCTTCTGGTCGTGTCCACGATCT
>VXPN01000140.1 GCA_009839535.1 Boseongicola sp. SB0662_bin_57
AATCACATGGCAACCGGATTCAAACGGAATTCCCTACAAATCTGGGCCGCACCCCCCGGCCGGAGCGCCGCTTGACTTGAAGTTTCGCAAGGCCTTTGAGTATTCCGATTGCTGGGTCCAGGACGCACGGCTCGTGGTCCTCAATGCGCGCGACGCCGCCGCACGCGGAGCGCGGATCATGACTCGCACGCGCGTTCTCTCGGCAGCGCGTACTGAAGATTCCTGGCAGGTGACGCTGGAAGCGGCGGGCAGAACCTTTCAAATTCACGCGCGGATGCTTGTCAATGCAGGCGGTCCATGGGTTGACGACATCATGGGCAATGTCGTGCGGGCGGACACTCGCGAACGCGTTCGACTGGTGCGCGGCAGTCACATCGTGACCCGGCGCCTCTTCAACCACGACAAGTGCTATTTTTTCCAGGGCACGGATGGCCGGATCATCTTCGCCATTCCCTACGAGGAGGACTTTACCCTGATCGGCACCACCGACAAGGACCATGACGACCCGTCCGTGCCGCCCGTCTGCACCGCGGATGAAATGCACTACCTGCTGGATTTTGCGTCACGGTACCTGAAGAATCCGGTGACGGAGAATGACGTGGTCTGGACGTATGCCGGAGTGCGGCCGCTTCATGATGACGGCGCCACTTCGGCCACGGCAGCAACGCGCGGATATGTCCTGAAGCTCGACGAGGCGGGCGGTGCACCGCTCCTTAGCGTCCATGGCGGCAAGATCACCACGTACCGCAAGCTGGCCGAGGCGGCACTTGCCATGATCGCTCCGCTGCTGGGGAGTCCGGAACGGGGGTGGACTGCGGGGGTGCCCCTGCCCGGCGGCGATCTGCCGGTTGACGGAATCGAGGACCTCGTCGCGGAACTGCTGGCGGACCATCCGTTCCTGGCCAGGGGCTGGGCGCGACGGCTGGCCCGCACCTATGGTACCGAAGCGAGACAGATGCTAAGCGGGGTTCGCACGCTCGATGACATGGGGCAGGCCTTTGGCGAATCCATCACCGCGCTTGAACTGGACTGGGCCATTGCCAACGAGTGGGTGATGACTGCCGAGGACTATCTTTGGCGCCGGACGAAGCTGGGTCTGCGAATCGACAAGGACGGGATTGAGCGAATCGAGGCCTACGTCATGTCGGCACGATCGGGAACGCGTGCAGGAACCGCCGGAACACAGGCTCGTTCGGCAAACTGACGGCATCGGCCAATCTCGCTCATGCGTCATCGAGCGCCGCATCCAACGCGATTCAGCGCGGCTCCGGCGGCCCTTGGGCCAGCGGGCAGATTCTTGCTTGTGCGGAAGCGACCGGCCTTCCAGAATGACCCAATGGCGGACCAAGGCCGGACAGTGGATCGGATCGAGAGCCTCCGGACTTGGCGGTGGGGCCGGAAGGGCAGTGCAGCATGAGGCTGGACGCGTTCAATCTCTGCGGGAAGGCCAGGCGCTCGCTTGGGCAGGAGCGTGCGTCGGGATCCAGGCAGTGACGGGGCAGCGCGCGTGAGCACGCCGCTCCTGGAGGTGCAGGGCCTGCGAAAGGCGTATCCCGGAGTTGTGGCAAATGACGATGTGAGCTTTTCTGCCCGCCGAGGCGAGGTTCATGCGCTTCTGGGCGAGAACGGCGCCGGAAAGTCGACGCTGGTAAAGACGGTCTATGGCCTCCTGCGTCCGGACGACGGGCGGATGCAGCTCGACGGGCGGGTCTATGCCCCGGCATCGCCGCATGATGCCCGGCAGGCCGGCGTTGCGATGGTGTTCCAGCATTTCAGCTTGTTCGAAGCGCTGGACGTCGCCGAGAATGTCGCGCTTGGCATGGAGGTGCCGCCGCCGATGCGGGAACTGGCCACGCGCATCCGAGACGTAAGCGAAACCTACGGATTGCCTTTGGATCCAAGCCGGCTGGTCGGCACGCTGTCAGCCGGCGAGCGGCAGCGGGTCGAGATCATCCGGTGCCTCTTGCAGGATCCGCAAGTCCTGATCATGGACGAGCCGACAAGCGTCCTTACGCCTCAGGAAGTGGCGATTCTGTTCGAAACCCTGAAAAGGCTGCGCGCGGAAGGGAAGCTCATCCTCTATATCAGCCACAAGCTCGAGGAAATCAGGGCCCTGTGCGACTGGGCCACCATTCTTCGGCACGGCAAGGTGACGGGTTCATGCGACCCTCGCCAGAAGTCCGCACGGGAGCTCGCCGAGACAATGGTGGGGAGCGAACTGGCCTTGCCGGCCGCGCGGACTCAAGACCCCGGTGAAGTCGCGCTGTCGATAGCCGGACTGACCGCGGCGTCCGGCGCGGCATTCGGGACGGAACTGAAGAACATTTCCCTGGAAGTGCGGCGAGGCGAGATCCTCGGGATCGGCGGAGTGGCCGGAAACGGGCAGGACGAGCTTCTCGCGGCTCTTTCGGGAGAGTCGCGCAGCGCACCGGATTCGATTCTGCTTGGGGACCTGCCAATCGGCTCGTTCGGGCCGAACGAGCGACGTGCACTTGGCGTTCTGGCCGCCCCCGAAGAACGTCTCGGCCACGCGACGGCGCCGGACATGAACCTGATCGAAAACGCCGCGCTGTCAGGTCGACATCGCATGCGCATGGTCAGTCGCGGATTTGTCAACTGGCGCAAGGCGCGTGCGCACGCCGAGCACGTGATCAAGCAGTTCGATGTCCGGGTTCCTGGGGCCGGCAGCGTGGCACGGTCGCTGTCGGGCGGGAACTTGCAGAAATTTGTCATCGGCCGCGAGATCCTGCAGCAGCCGGATGTTCTGGTGGTGAACCAGCCGACCTGGGGCCTTGACGCAGCGGCCGCCGCCGCGATCCGGCAGTCCCTGCTCGACCTGGCGAGCCAAGGTGCCGCCGTCATCGTGATCAGCCAGGACCTGGACGAATTGATGGAGATATCCACGCGGTTTTCCGCGTTGAACGAGGGGCGGCTGAGCGAACCCAGGGATGCAGCCGGCCTGACCCTGGAAGAGATCGGCTTGATGCTTGGCGGCGCCCATGACCTGGAGATCGGGCAGGGTTCTTCAGGGCCTGAACGGGCAGTCGGGCCCGGGGAGACGGTTCCGTGATCCGGCTGGAGCGCCGTCCCGCGCCTTCCCGCGCCTGGGCGTGGGCAACGCCGCTGCTTGCGGTGCTGGCGACAATGGTGGCGGGGGGCCTGCTGTTCGCGTTCCTGGGCAAGGATCCGCTGCTCGTGATCCGAACGATTTTCTGGGATCCGGTTCTCGGCGAGTTCGCGTTCTACTATCGGGGACAGTTGCTGGTGAAGGCCGGCCCCCTGATCCTGATCGCGATCGGACTTTCGCTCGGGTTTCGCGCCGGCGTCTGGAACATCGGCGCGGAAGGCCAGTACATCATGGGAGCGATCTGCGGGGCCGCGGTCGGGCTGGCCTTCTACCCGATGGAAGCGCGATGGCTGATCTTTCCGATGATGGTGCTCGCCGGCGGCCTTGGAGGATTCCTTTGGGCGATGATTCCCGGCATTCTCCGGACACGATTCAACACGAACGAGATCCTGGTCTCGCTTTTGCTTGTATATGTGGCCGAGCAGATACTGGCCTGGATGGCGCTTGGTCCCCTGAGGAGTCCGGACGGAGCGGGATTCCCCGGCTCACGCAACCTCAGGCACTATGATGCCGCGGCGAACCACGAGTTGATTGCGGGGTCGGGAATGCACTGGGGCGTCGTTGCCGCGTTCGTCGCTGTCATCCTGAGCCATGTCCTTCTGACCCGTCACATCCTTGGGTTCAACATCCGCCTTGCAGGTGCGAGCCCGCGCGCCGCCCGGTTCGCGGGCGTGAGCCCCGGGTGGCTGGTGCTGACCTGCCTGGGCGTGTCGGGGGCGCTGGCCGGACTTGCCGGGCTCTTCGAGGTTGCCGGCCCCGCCGGCCAGATCAACATCGACTTCAACGTGGGATACGGGTTCACGGCGATCATCGTGGCATTCCTTGGCCGGCTGCATCCGGTCGGCATCATGCTTGCAGGATTCCTGATGGCCCTGACCTACATTGGCGGAGAGGCGGCCCAGGCCACGCTGGGCGTGCCTGCGGCGGCAATTCAGGCGTTTCAGGGAATGCTCCTCTTCTTCCTCCTGGCCCTCGACGTGATGACGAACTACCGTGTCAGGGTCGACGTGAGGGCACGGGCATGAGCGACGTCGGGAGCGGCCGGTCAGCCATTCGCAAATTGGCATCGCCGCGCGAACCTCGCCATCTTGCGACGACGCGCTTTCGGTCGCCGTCCTGTCCTGGTCGTTGGCGGCGAGGGTGGCCGGTGCGGTGCATTGCGCGGACGGACGGGAGGTCGCCGTGATGGATCTGGGGTCAATCAACCCTGTCCTTCTGATCGCGGCGCTGCTGCTGGCGTCAACGCCCATCTTGCTGGCGGCCATGGGCGAGCTCGTGGTCGAGAAGTCGGGTGTACTGAACCTGGGCGTCGAGGGCATGATGATCGTTGGTGCGGTTGCGGGCTTCATCGTTGCGGTCGAAAGCGGCTCGCCCGCTCTGGGAATCCTTGCCGCCGCCGCCGCCGCCGCCCTGCTGGCGCTTCTTTTCGGAGTGCTGACGCAGGTTCTTTTGTCAAATCAGGTGGCCACCGGGCTGGGGCTGACGTTGTTCGGGCTGGGAATCTCTTCGCTGATGGGGCAGGGCTATGTGGGCATTCGCCCCCCGACATCTCCGAGACTGGAGCTTCCCGTTCTCTCGGATTTGCCGATCGCGGGGCCGGTCCTGTTCAGCCAGCATGCGCTGGTCTACCTTTCGCTGGCCTTGGTGGCAGGCGTCTGGTGGTTCCTGAGGTCCACCCGGTCCGGCCTGATTCTTCGTGCCGTGGGCGAAAGCCATGAAGCGGCGCACGCGCTTGGCTACTCCGTGCTGGGCACCAGGCTTGCGGCAATCGTGTTCGGTGGCGCGCTTGCCGGGCTGGGCGGGGCCTGCCTGAGCCTCGTGATCGTGCCGCAATGGACGGAGGGCATGACGGCAGGGCGGGGCTGGATCGCGCTTGCGATCGTGGTCTTCGGTTCCTGGCGGGCGTGGCGGGTCTTGCTCGGCGCCTACCTCTTTGGCGGCGTGAGCGTTCTGCAACTGAATCTGCAGGCAGCAGGGATCGCGATTCCGGTCGAGCTCTTGTCGATGTCGCCCTACCTGATAACCATCCTTGTGCTGGTCATCATTTCGTCCGACAAAAGGCGTGCACAGGCCAATGCGCCCAGCTCGCTTGGGCGCACGTTCCACGCTTCGGGCTGAGGAGAGTCCTTGCATTTGGAAACTGGGGGAGAACATGAAGAAAATCGTACTTCTGGCGGCCGTGGCCGCAATGTCGATGAACTTGCCGGCCTTTGGCGGCAGCCACGGCGACGGGCCGGTCAAGGCCGGCTTTGTCTATGTCGGACCGATCGGGGACGGCGGATGGACCTATGAGCATCACCAGGGCCTTCTGGCCGTGGAGGAGCACTTTGGCGACAAGGTCGAGACCGTCTACCAGGAGAGCGTGCCCGAAGGCGCTGACGCCGAACGGGCCATGACCCAGATGGCGCTTCAGGGCGCGGACATCATCTTCACGACCTCGTTCGGGTACATGGATCCGACGATCAGCGTGGCGGCCAAGTTCCCGGACGTCAAGTTCGAGCACGCGACCGGCTACAAGCGCGCCGACAATGTCAGCACCTATTCCGCGCGATTCTACGAGGGACGTGCGGTGCAGGGCCATATCGCGGGCAAGATGACGAAGACCAACAAGATCGGTTACATCGCGTCCTACCCGATTCCCGAGGTCATTCGGGGCATCAATTCGGCCTACATCCATGCCAGGAAGGCAAACCCAGATGTCGAGATGAGCGTGATCTGGGTCTATACCTGGTTCGATCCCCCGAAGGAGGCGGATGCCGCGAAGGCGCTGATCGACAACGGCGTGGACGTTGTCTTGCAGCACACGGATTCGACTGCGCCGCAGGCAGCCGCCGCTGAGGCGGGCGTGATCTCGTTCGGCCAGGCCTCGGACATGTCGGAATACGCGCCGCTGCCGCGCGTCAGCTCGATCATCGACAACTGGGCGCCGTACTACATCGCAAGAGTGCAGGCCGTGATGGACGGCACCTGGGAGAGCGTTGACACCTGGGACGGCATCGGCCCGGGCATGGTCGAGATCGGCGAAATCACCGATGCAGTGCCCGCGGACGTCAAGGCTGAAGCCGAAGCGCTGCGCGATGCGATCGGAAGCGGAGAGTATCATCCGTTCACCGGTCCTCTGAACAAGCAGGACGGATCGCCGTGGCTTGCAGAAGGCGAGACCGCCGATGACGGAACGCTGGTTGGCATGAATTTCTACGTCGAGGGGATCGCGGGCGAAATCCCCAACTGATCGCGCCTGCCCGACGCGGCGCGGGCGGAAACGCCACGGCGTCGCGTCGGGTCTTGCAGGCCATGTGCGGCCTCCTCGATCCTGGGGCCTGCGGAAACGGAAGCGAACCGAACCAATGCCAGGCTTGAGGACGATTTCCGGGCAGGCCTTGTCGAGGTTCAGCTTCGGCACGATGCAGTTCGGTGCCGCCGCGAACGAAGCCGCCTCCTCGGAGATGTACTGCGCCTGCCGCGAGGCGGGCATCAACTTCTTCGACACGGCGTTCCTCTATGCCGAGGGTCGTTCCGAGGAAATTGCCGGACGGCTGGTCGCATCGGAACGTGACGATGTCTTCATTGCCACGAAATGCGGGTATCACGGTGCATGCCGGTCGCGGATCGAAGAGGAATTCGGCGCGAGCCGAAGGCGGCTTGACCTGGAGTCTGTCGACCTCCTTTATCTCCACCGCTGGGATGGCGAGACGCCGCTTGAAGAGACGTTCGAGACGCTGGCCGGCTACAGGGAAGACGGTTCGGTGCGTGCCTTTGGCGTTTCCAACTACGCGGCCTGGCAGGTGATGAAGGCGCGAGAGGTCGCGCGCGGGTTTGGTGTCGATGTCCAGTTCCTTCAACCGATGTACAACCTGGTGAGGCGGCAGGTGGAAGTCGAGATCCTTCCCATGGCCACTGCGGAGGAACTGGCAGTCTGTCCCTACTCGCCGCTCGGCGGAGGTCTGCTGACCGGAAAATACGCTTCCGGAGAGACTGGCCGCCTCACCACCAGCGACACCTATGCCACTCGTTACGGATTTGACTGGATGCACGAAGCGGTAGCGAACCTGGTCAAGATCGCGGATGAGGTCGGCGCGGCTCCGGCGACCTTGGCGGTGGCATGGGTCGCACGGCATCCCGGCGTATGGGGTCCCATCGTCTCGGCAAGGTCGACGGAGCAGCTTGCGCCATCGCTTGCGGCCATCGATTTCGAGATCGACGATGCGCTCCATGCCCGGCTGTCGGCCCTGTCGCCCGCGCCGCCTCCAGCGACCGACCGGCTGGAGGAAGCGTGACGCGCGTTGCCATAGTCGGCGGCGGAATTGCGGGCCTGGCCGCCGCGGCGTCATTGGCGCCGTCGACCCGCGTTCTGGTTCTGGAACGCGAAACCGCGCTTGGCTACCATGCGAGCGGGCGTTCGGCCGCGATGTTCATCGAGGATTACGGGAATGACACCGTCCGCGTCCTGAACCAGGCTTCGCGCCCGGTTCACGAATCACTCGACGTCTTGTCGCCGCGGGGTCTCATGGCTGTCGCATTCCGGGAAGACGCGGATGCTTTCGAGTCCGACATGGCCGCGCTGGGCCTTGCGGAAATCCCGGTACGGGAGGCGCATTCGCGGGTGCCGATCCTGTCACCAGACACCGCGCGGGCGGGGCGTTCCGAAAACGCGCTGGACATCGACACGAACCGTCTCCTGCAAGCCATGGCGTCAGAAGCGCGGCAACACGGCGCCATCATACGAGTCGGGGCCGGTGTCACGAAAATCGAGCATGCCGGCTCCTGGCATCTTTCGGTCGGGGACGAGAAGGTCGTGGCCGATGTCGTGGTGAATGCGGCCGGGGCCTGGGCCGACGAAGTCGCGGCCATGGCAGGTGTGGCGCGAATCGGGTTGCAGCCCTACCGCCGGTCGGTTGCGCGGCTGCCGGCGCCGGGCGGCCGCGACGTCAGGAACTGGCCATTGCTGATGGGGCCGGGCGACTCCTGGTACG
>VXPN01000014.1 GCA_009839535.1 Boseongicola sp. SB0662_bin_57
TCCTTGCCGTCACGCGTCGCATCCCGGAAGGGCTTTCCGTGATGCAGAAGGGCGACTGGCATGGCTGGGCACCCACCGCGCATCTTGGCGGGCGGCTTGCCGGTCGCAGGCTGGGCATCCTCGGCATGGGTCGAATTGGACGGGCCGTCGCGCGTCGCGCCGCGGTCTTTGGCATGCCGGTCGAATACCATAACAGACGTCGCTTGCGGCGGGAGACCGAGGCGGATCTGAATGCAGCCTATCGGGAAAGCCTCGACCAACTTGTGAGCCGGGTGGACATCCTGTCGATCAACTGTCCTCACACGCCTTCCACGTTCCACTTGATGAACGCACGGCGCTTGAAGCTCATGAAACCTGACGCCGTCATCGTGAACACGTCGCGCGGCGAAGTCATCGACGAGAACGCGCTGACGCGGATGCTGCGCGCCGGCGAGATCGCCGGAGCCGGGCTGGACGTCTTCGAGCATCGGCACGAGATCAACCCGCGGCTTCGCGCGCTGGCCAATGTCGTCCTTCTTCCCCACATGGGCTCGGCGACGGTCGAGGGACGTGTCGAGATGGGCGAAGCGGTGATCGTCAACATAAAGACATTCGCCGACGGTCATCGCCCGCCCGACCTGGTCGTGCCCGCAATGCTCTGATGAGCGTTGCTCTCCGGCGGTTCCTGGCTTGCCCGAGACCTCTGGCGGAGGAGGGGTGGGTGGGCGGATGCAAATTCGAGGCGCAGGTCGTCTGATGCGTGGCGCGGAACGGAACATCGCTCTCTACCCATGGTTCAAGTTCTTCCAGAACCTGCTCTTCTGGCAGGCGATCTGGTTCCTGTTCCTGCAATCCGAGCTTTCCGCGGCGCAGGCCATACTTTTCTACGCAATTTACGACGTTACGACGACCGTGCTGGAAGTCCCCTCGGGGTATTTCTCGGATCGATGGGGCAGGCGAAAGACGTTGATCGCGAGTGCCTGCGCCGGGTTCATGTCCTGTGCCCTCTTTGCGCTCGGTGAAGGCTTTTGGGTCTTTGCGCTCGCGCAAGTTGCGATGGGCGCCCACATAGCGCTGGCCTCGGGAACGGACAGTTCCGTTCTCTACGAGTCGCTGGCGGCGGAGGGTCGAGCTGACGAGATCGAGAAGGAAGAGGTTCGCGCATGGCGTTACAGTTTCCTTGCGCTTGCGGCCTCCGCAATTCTCGGAGGCCTCATGGCGCTCTATGGCCTGCGCCTGTCGTTTGCGGCCAGCGCGGCGGCGTTCGGAGTGCTGGTACTGATCGCGATGCAGTTCTCCGAGCCAGGTCGCACTGGTCAAATTCACGGTGAGGCAGAGCGTTTGGAGGCACTTCGCAAGGCGTTGTTCCATCCGGTTCTGGCATGGCTCCTTGTGCTCTCGATACTGATCTACGGCTTCGGTCATCTGCCATTCGTGTTCGGGCAGCCATTCATTCTGGAAGTTCTGGGTGGCTCGGGCTTCATCGCCGAAGCCGCGGTTGTGAGCGGTGTCGTGACTGCGCTCATGATGCTGGTGTCGGTCGCGACGTCCTGGCTGGCTCCTGAGGCAAGGCGCTGGCTCGGATTGAAGAGTCTCCTGCTGCTGGCGTTCTGCATCCAGATCTTGCTCGCGGCCGGACTGGCGGTGTTCGGCAACGTGCCGGCAGTGCTGCTTCTGCTCTTGCGAAAGGTGCCAGACAGCTTGGCACAGCCGTTCATTGCCGCACAGATTCAGCCCATTCTCAAGGACGAGATGCGCGCGACCTACATCTCGGTCAGGAATCTCGTGGCGCGGCTCGCATTTGCCGCGAGCCTGTTGCTGGTCTCGGTGAACGCGTCCGAGGTGGGTGCAATGGCGATCAAGGAGATCCAGGCAATTCTGGCCGTCTACGCAGGGGTCGGGGTGGTCTGCCTTGCAGGTCTGGCCATGACAGGTCGCAGTCTCGGGTCCGGCGGTCGCGACTGAGGCGGCCCTTGGGAATCGGCTGCATCAAGTCGGGGCAGGAAGCCGGCGGCCGGCACCTGTTTGCGATCGGAGATCGATCGCGTTGTGCATGTGGACCTGAGTCGTGGATTTGGGCCATAATGCCAAGGTGCATTGCCGCTCGGATTCGAACGTTGTCTGGCAATTTCGGCGGCAAGGATGCTTGGCAATGTTGGGCCAGCCCGTTAGGACGCACAGGTTCAGAAGGGAGACCGCCCCGTGTCCGCACAAAGGAAGCTGTTCATCAAGTCATTTGGCTGCCAGATGAACGTCTATGACAGCGAGCGCATGGGCGAGGCGTTGGCCGCCGAAGGCTACGTCGCCGCAGAAAGCGCCGATGATGCAGACATGATCCTTCTGAACACGTGCCATATCCGGGAAAAGGCCACCGAAAAGATCTATTCCGAGCTTGGCCGGTTCCGCCCGCTCAAGGAAGCAAGGCCCGACCTGAAGATCGGGGTGACGGGCTGCGTGGCCCAGGCCGAGGGAGCCGAAATATTTGCGCGCCAGCCCATGGTCGATATGGTCGTCGGTCCCCAAAGCTATCACAGGCTTCCGGAACTGGAGCGAAAGGTCCGGGCCGGAGACAGGGCTCTGGACACGGACTTTCCGCAGGAAGACAAGTTCGACCACCTTCCCAGGCGTTCGAAAGCGGCTCGAGGGCCAACCGCGTTCCTGACCGTTCAGGAAGGCTGTGACAAGTTCTGCGCCTTCTGTGTCGTGCCCTACACGCGCGGTGCCGAAGCCAGTCGCCCGTCCGGACGCGTCATGGCGGAGGCGCGCGAGCTCGTTGCAAGAGGCGTACGCGAAGTCACGCTTCTTGGGCAGAACGTGAATGCCTATCACGGGCATCAGGACGGGTTGGCCGGCCTGATCCGCGAACTGGCCGAAATCGACGAGCTGGCCCGCATTCGCTTCACGACGAGCCATCCGTCAGACATGAGCGACACCCTGATCGCGGCGTTCGGAGAGATCGCGAAGCTGATGCCGTATCTGCATCTGCCCGTGCAATCGGGCTCGGACACGGTGCTCAGGGCGATGAACCGCAGGCACACCGCAGAACAGTACATGAGGATCATCGAGCGCATTCGTGCGGCGCGGCCGGACATTCTTCTGTCGGGCGACTTCATCGTCGGCTTTCCGGGCGAAACCGAGGCGGATTTCGAGGATACGTTGGCGTTGGTGGAAGAGGTCGGGTACGGGCAGGCCTACAGTTTCAAGTATTCGCCGCGTGCCGGCACGCCTGCCGCGGAACTCGAGGGTGTTGACGATGCGGTCAAGGACGAACGCCTGCAGCGATTGCAGGCGATTCTGAACCGTCAGCAGCGCGCCGCCCAAGAATCGATGGTCGGCCGTACAGTCAGCGTCCTGTTCGAAAGGCCTGGCCGCCTTCCCGGGCAAGTCGCGGGCAAGTCGGAATACCTGCATGCGGTCCATGTGGCCGATGGCCAGGCCCGCGTCGGCGAGATCCGGCCGGTGCGGATCAATGCGTCGGGCAGCAACTCGCTTTCGGGCGAGGTTTCGCAAGGCTAGTCGTTGCGGTCCCGGATGCATGACCGATTCATCCGCGCTGCGGCGAGCATGCGAGTTCGAACCGTTGCTCCGTTGCTTCCGGTCTTGACGCGTTCGAGTTCCGGCGCTCCGCTTCCGGGTTCATCTCGTTCCGTGCAATTCGATGTGGAACGGCGTTGCCGCCGCACCGTCTGCGGACGGCTCCGGATCTCCCGGGGACCGGGATGACCCGGCCCCCTTGCGTTGCCGTCAAACCCTTGGCAGCATCAGGGCAATCAGGCCCTTCATGCCCGGAGTGACAGCATTTGACCGTTCGTGCGCTGAACGACCCAAAGCCGCAAGATGACGCTTTTCAAGCGCAACTGGAGTTTCCCGACAACCGCCTGCTCATCGACCTGTTCGGAGAGTTCAACCGCAATCTCGTGCAGGTCGAGGAGGCGCTCTCCGTACAAGTCATGCATCAAGGCAACAGGCTGACGGTCTTCGGCGAATGCGCGGATGTCGGCCGTGCGGTCGAAGTTCTTGAGGCACTTCACCGGCGGCTGGAGGCAGGGCGCGAAATCACGCCTGGCGACATCGACGCGGAAATTCGCATGGGCGAGGACATGGCCGTCGGTCCGTCTTCCGATCAGATGGAACTCTTTCCGCGCGGCAAGATCGAGATCAAGACGCGAAAGAGGCTGGTTGAGCCGAGGACCGGGGCGCAAGAGGCCTATGTTCGCTCCCTGTTCTTGAACGAACTCGTGTTCGGCATCGGCCCGGCTGGCACCGGAAAGACGTATCTCGCCGTTGCCGTGGGCGTGAACATGTTTGTCAACGGCCATGTCGACAGAATCATTCTCAGCCGACCTGCGGTCGAGGCTGGCGAGAGGCTGGGCTTCCTTCCGGGTGACATGAAGGACAAGGTCGATCCGTACATGCAGCCGCTTTACGATGCCCTCTACGACTTCCTGCCGGAAAAGCAGCTGACGAGGTTGATCGAGGACAAGCGGATCGAGATCGCGCCACTCGCCTTCATGCGGGGGCGGACTCTTTCAGGTGCATTCGTGGTGCTGGACGAGGCGCAGAACGCCACTACCATGCAGATGAAGATGTTCCTGACCCGTCTGGGTGAAGGCAGTAGAATGGCGATCACCGGCGACAGGACTCAAGCGGACCTTCCTCGCGGGGTCGCTTCCGGTCTCATGGACGCCGAGAGGCGTCTTGCCGATATCGACAGGATTGCTTTCTGTCACTTCACTTCCAGGGATGTCGTCCGTCATCCGCTGGTCGCCAGGATAATCGATGCCTACGACGCTCGCGGCGAGCGCCCATAAATTTCGAGAAGTTGGGGCGCTGGGTAGCCTGGGCTGACCGCTCGCTCCGTGTTGTCCTGGAAGATCACCACTTGTACATCGGCTCTTTCCGTTGGCATCTGCGCGGAACTTCCGGCCCGACATTCTCCAAGCTGGCTGCGCCAGCCCGCTCCGATGCGGGCTGGCGTCTCGAATGGTCCGAGCCTATCCAGACCCGATCAGGATTCCGGCCGCCAGCACGAGTGCGCCGCCCAGAACCACCTGCAGCGTGGCCCGAAAGAACGGCGTTTCCATGAAGCGGTTCTGGATCCAGGCAATTGCCCAAAGCTCGAAGAGCACCACGACGAACGCGATCGTGGTCGCGGTCCAGAAGTCCGGAATCAGGTATGGCAGCGCATGCCCGAGCCCGCCGATGGCGGTCATGACGCCTGAAGCCAAGCCACGCTTGACAGGTGAGCCGCGCCCGGAAATCTGCCCGTCATCCGATGCCGCCTCCGCGAATCCCATCGAGATCCCGGCACCCACGGATGCTGCGATTCCAATCAGGAACGTGCTCCATGTGTCGCCGGTGGCAAAGGCCGCGGCGAAGATCGGCGCCAGTGTCGACACCGATCCGTCCATGAGCCCGGCCAGGCCTGGTTGAACCCATGTCAGCACGAATTGCCTGTGCGCGGTCCGGCTCTCTCTTTCCCGGGTTTCTTGGTCGAGATGAGTGCCGGACAGGCTCTGCGCAACGGCTTCGTGCCCGGCCTCGACCGCCGCAAGGTCACCCAGAAGCCTCCGGGTCTCGGCATCACTGGCCCTTCCGGCCGCGGCTTCGTAGAACCGGGCGGCGGCGTGCTCCATGGCGAGCGCTTCCTCGCGCATGCGGTCCAGCCCGAGATTCTCGATCAGCCATACTGGCGTGCGGGCGAAATAGCCCGAAACATGTTCGCGCCGAATGAACGGGATCGTGTCGCCGAATCGCTTTCGGTGCAAGTCGATCAGGACGTTGCGATGGGCATCCTCCTCGATCGCCATTTCGTCAAACACGGCGGCGGAACCCGGGAATTCCTTCCGGAGCTTGCTCGCGTAGGTCCGGTAGATGCGGGCGTCGTCCTCCTCCGAGGAAATTGCAAGGGCAAGGATTTCCTGTTCAGACAGGTCGGAAAACTTGCGACGTCGATCTAGGCCGGGGATCATTCAATTCTCCTGCGGATCTGTCCACATTTGTGGCTTGGATCCCGAACCTGCAAGACCGGTCCGCAATCCGTGACCTGACGCGCATTTTGGGGAAAGGCCAGTGAGCGGGGCGTCACGTCTGCCACGCAGGTCGTTCCGCGACAGCGCCGGAACCGGTCGAATTGTCCTCATGGTTGCGCTTCGACCGATTGACGCGCGGCAAGACCCGGGCCTACGCCAGTTCCCTGGCGCTGGAGATCACCTTGCCAAGCAGCCCGTACTTGATGGCCTGGTCGGTGTTGAGCCAGAAGTCACGCCCGGTGTCGCCTGCGATCTTCTTGGTGGTCTGCCCTGTCGCCTCCGAAAAGATGCGGTGGAACCGCTCACGCATGATCCGGATCTGCTCGGCCTGAATCTGTATGTCCGAAACCGATCCGCCGATCCCGCCACGGGGCTCGTGCAGCAGAAAGCGCGTGTTCGGAAGGCAGAAGCGGTTGTTTCTCTTCGCCGCGACGAAGATCAGCGCGCCTGCGGACGCAACCCAGCCGGAACCGATCGTCCGAACCGTGGGCCCGATGAACTTGATCATGTCGTGGACCATGTCGCCCGACTCCACGTGTCCGCCCGGCGACGATATGAAGACGTTTATCGGGTCGTCGCCGTCCTCGGCCAAGGCGATGAGCCGGGTTGCGACCCGGTTTGCCAGCCCGTCATTGATTTCGCCGGTGATCAGGACATTGCGCGACTTGAAGAAGAGCTCTGAAGCCCTGTCGCGCATTGTGTCGTCACGATCCTTGCGGTCGCTTTTGTCGCCGGGCATCATGGTCGTCCCTCAAGTGATTTTGCGGAATGTCGTTGCTGATGCGGCGAAAGACAAGGCCAATCGCAGTGCGCGTCACCGCGTCACCTTGCTGCATGCAATTTGGTTCTCCTGCAGTCGGATCAGTAGACCACGACCGACCTGATCGACTTGCCCGCATGCATAAGGTCGAACCCCTCGTTGATGCCGTCGAGATCCAGCGTGTGCGTGATCATCGGATCGATCTCGATCTTGCCGTCCATGTACCAGTCGACGATTTTCGGTACGTCGGTCCGGCCTCTTGCGCCGCCAAATGCAGTTCCGCGCCAGACCCGTCCGGTCACTAGCTGGAAGGGCCGTGTTGCAATTTCGGCTCCGGCAGGCGCCACGCCGATGATCACGCTTTCGCCCCAGCCCTTGTGCGCTGATTCCAGCGCGGCCCGCATGACGTCGACGTTCCCGGTGGCGTCGAACGTGTAGTCCGCGCCGCCTCCCGTGAGATTGACCAGGAAGGCAACGAGATCGCTGTCAACCTCATCCGGGTTCACGAAGTCGGTCATGCCGAACCTTTCGGCCATGGCCTTCTTGCCGGCATTGACATCGACGCCGACGATCTGGTCGGCGCCTGCTAGCCGCAGGCCCTGGATGACGTTGAGTCCGATTCCGCCGAGTCCGAACACGATGGCGCGGCTTCCTTCTTCGACCTTCGCCGTGTTGATCACGGCGCCAATGCCTGTGGTCACGCCGCAGCCGATGTAGCAGATCTTGTCGAAGGGCGCGTCCTTCCGGACCTTGGCGACCGCGATTTCGGGCAGCACCGTGTGGTTCGAAAACGTCGAGCATCCCATGTAGTGCAGGATCGGGTCGCCATCGAGCGTCGAAAACCTGGACGTGCCGTCCGGCATCAGGCCTTGGCCTTGAGTCGTGCGAATCGCCTGGCAGAGGTTTGTCCTGGGATGGAGGCAGTACTCGCATTCCCGGCATTCGGGCGTGTAGAGCGGAATGACGTGGTCTCCAGGCTCGACGCTCGTGACGCCTTTGCCAACTTCGACCACGATGCCAGCCCCTTCATGTCCAAGGATCGCCGGAAAGAGCCCTTCCGGATCGGCGCCGGAGAGCGTGAACTCGTCTGTATGGCAGATCCCCGTGGCCTTAATTTCGACCAGGACCTCGCCCTCCTTCGGCCCGTCAAGATTGACGTCGATGATCTCCAGCGGCTTGCCGGCGGCGGTGGCGATTGCGGCTTTTGTGCGCATCCCTTGGCTCTCCCT
>VXPN01000465.1 GCA_009839535.1 Boseongicola sp. SB0662_bin_57
AGACCATCGACGTCAAGGAGGTCAAGTTCCGCCCCAACACGGACATCCACGACTACGACGTCAAGATGCGAAACGTGACGCGATTTCTGGAGTCGGGTGACAAGGTGAAGGTGACGCTGCGATTTCGGGGGCGCGAGATGGCGCACCTGAACCTCGGCCGCAACCTTCTGGAACGCGTTGCCAACGATATCAGGGAAATCGGCAAGGTCGAGAACATGCCCAAGATGGAAGGCCGGCAGATGGTCATGATGATCGGCCCCGCGAAGTAGCAGGGGCTGCCGTGCCGCGAGCGCTGGCCGCGGAAAGGGTCGAGGCATGAACGCGCAGAACAGAATCAAGGCCAGGAACGCACCGGATCTCTCGGAATTTGCATGGGAGGACCCGTTCCGTCTCGCCGACCAGCTGACCGAGGACGAACGAATGCTGGCCGAGTCGGCCCGGGCATTCGCGGACGGCCGCCTCGCACCCCGGATCCGCGCGGCCTATGCCGAGGAGCGTGTGGAACCGGAAGTCATGGCGGAGATGGGAGAGGCCGGGCTGCTGGGTGTCACGATTCCGGAAGAGTTCGGCGGCCTGGGCTCCAGCTATGTCACCTATGGCCTCGTGGCCCGCGAAATCGAGCGAATCGATTCCGGCTACCGCTCCATGATGTCGGTCCAGTCTTCGCTGGTGATGTATCCGATATTCGCCTACGGCTCGGACGCGCAGCGCGAGAAGTACCTTCCGGGCCTCGCGGCAGGCAGCCTCATCGGCTGCTTCGGCCTGACCGAGGCCGAAGCGGGCTCCGATCCGGGCGGAATGAAGACCCGCGCCGAAAGGGCTGGCGGCGGCTACAGGCTGAACGGTTCTAAGACGTGGATTTCAAACTCCCCGATTGCCGACGTCTTCATCGTTTGGGCCAAGTCCGACGACCACGGCGGCAAGATCCGGGGCTTCGTGCTCGAAAGGGGCGCCAAGGGGCTGTCCGCGCCAAAGATCGAGGGCAAGCAGTCGCTGAGAGCAAGCGTGACCGGAGAGATAGTGCTCAATGACGTCGAAGTCGGCGAAGAGGCGCTCCTGCCCGACGTCGAGGGGCTCAAGGGCCCCTTTGGATGCCTGAACCGGGCGCGTTACGGAATCGCGTGGGGGGTGTTGGGAGCCGCCGAATTCTGCTGGACGGCGGCGCGGCAATACGGCCTCGTTCGCAAGCAGTTCGGCAGGCCGATTGCGGCAACCCAGCTGTTCCAGAAGAAGCTGGCCGACATGCAGACCGAAATAGCGCTCGGACTTCAGGGCACGCTGCGGGTCGGCCGCCTGATGGATGAAGGCCTTGCAGCTCCGGAGATGATCTCGATCCTGAAGCGCAACAATTGCGGCAAGGCGCTCGACATCGCCCGCATGGCGCGCGACATGCATGGCGGCAACGGGATCTCGGAGGAGTTCCAGGTCATTCGCCACGCGATGAACCTGGAGACGGTGAACACCTACGAAGGCACGCACGACATCCATGCGCTGATTCTGGGCAGGGCACAGACCGGACTGCAGGCGTTTTTCTGAGCCCGCCCTGCCACGGCGCCTTGCGGGTCCGACTGAACCGTCAACGACACCACGTCGGCCGTTCTGCCTGACCATGCGAGGTCAGCATGAACGCGATGCGCCTCCGACCCGCACGAACGAAAGGCCCCCGTCCGGCCTGGCCGGGGCCAGGCGCGGGTTCGCCTCAACTGTCGTAGTCAGGCGCCCTTGCGGAACGGACGCGGTCTTGCAGGCGCGGCAGCAGGACGCCGGCCAGCACGCCGATTGCCAACGGCACCGCGTGATCCTCCGACACCAGCCAAGACGCGACCGCCGCCAGCAGGACGCATCCAGCGAGCGCCACTGCGCGCAGTTCGACCGCCTTGATCGAGTCCTCCTCAATCGAGAGGCTCCGCGACAACAGCCTTCTTGCATGAACTTCGGAATGGGAGGCTCCCCAGCCTGCGGCCAGACCCAAGACAAACGCCACCAGCATCACTTCACCCCTTCACTTCATGTCTCTCCGCGAAAACCCTAGCCGAATTTCGGTCAGATTTCGAGACTCTGGCACACCGGCACCCGTTCCGATAGAGGAGAGGCATGAGTGGCACCACGCTGACCATCAGGCGGCCGGACGACTGGCATCTGCACCTGCGCGATGGTGCAATGATGGAGGGCGTCCTGCCCTGTTCCGCAGCGCATTTCGCCCGCGCCATCATCATGCCGAATCTGTCGCCACCTGTCGTCACGGCGCAAGATGCGGCAACCTATCGCGACCGCATCCTGGCAGCCCTGCCCCAAGGTTCCGAATTCGAGCCGCTGATGACGCTCTATCTGACCGAGGACACGGATCCGGCCGACGTGAAGACTGCCGCCGACAGCGGACTCGTCAAGGCCGTCAAGCTGTATCCGGCGGGAGCCACCACGAATTCCGCGGACGGGGTGCGCGATTTCGACAGGATACGAAGCGTCCTCGAAGTGATGGCCGAGGCCAGACTGCCGCTCTGCGTCCACGGCGAAGTGACACGCCCCGAGGTCGACATCTTTGATCGTGAAGCGGTCTTCATCGACGAGGTGCTTGACCCGATTCGCCGCAGGACACCGGGGCTGCGTATCGTGATGGAACATATCACGACCGCGGAGGCCGTCGCCTATGCGACCGACGGCGGCGGCGACCTCGGCGCGACCATTACCGTCCAGCACCTGATGCTCGACCGAAACGACATGCTGGCGGGCGGCATCCGCCCGCATTTCTATTGCCTGCCGATCTTGAAACGCGGCACCCATCGACCGGAGTTGGTCAAGGCCGCCACGAGCGGCAACCCGGCCTTTTTCCTGGGCACCGACAGCGCGCCTCACACGACCGGGGCCAAGCAAAGCGCGTGCGGATGCGCAGGATGCTTCACCGCACCCGTTGCGCTCGCTTGCCTCGCGGAAGTCTTCGACATGGCCGATGCGCTGGATCAACTGGAGGGATTTGTCTCGAAGCACGGGGCAAGCTTCTACGGGCTCCCTGTGAACGATGCCTGGATCACGCTGCAGAAAGGAGATCCGGTCGAGTTCCCCAGGCACGTGCAGACCGGTGACGGACCGGTGACGGTTTTCGATCCCGGCAAGCCGGTCCATTGGCGGGTCGCGTCGTGACCGCCAGTCCTGACCGAATCGAGCGACGCTTCCAGAAAGACAGATCAGCGAGGCAAAAAATGTTTCCGACAGTCCCTGTCCCCTCTAGCTGCCCCGACGACTCCGAGGTCGCGAGGCAGAGCGCAGAGATGCTCCTTGAAGCCGACGCGGTCTACTTCAACGCCGACGAGCCATTCAAGCTTTCAAGCGGACTGCCTTCTCCAACCTACATCGATTGCAGAAAGCTGATCTCCTTCCCGGACATCCGAAGCCGTCTCATGGACTATCTGGCAGCAAGCGTCTTGCGCCGCGCCGGTGTTGGCGCCTTTGACAATGTCGCCGGAGGGGAAACTGCCGGCATTCCGTTCGCCGCATTCGTGGCGGAACGACTCGGCCTGCCCATGACCTACATCCGGAAGAAACCCAAGGGCCACGGCCGGAACGCGCGAATCGAGGGCGTGATGGGGGCTGGGGATAGAGTGCTCCTGGTCGAGGACCTTGCAACCGACGGCGGCTCGAAACTGTCCTTCGTCGACGCCATCCGAGAGACCGGCGCCACCTGCTCCCACACTGCCGTCATCTTCTACTACGGGATCTATCCCGAGACATTGGAACGGCTCGAAAATCATGGAGTTGCACTCCATCATTTATGCACGTGGAGGGACGTGCTCGAAGCCGCAAGGGCGGGAAGGAGGTTTGATGCCGGCACCCTGAAAGAGGTGGAGTCCTTCATCGCGGCCCCACGTGCCTGGCAGGAAGCACGCACGGCCTGATCGGCAATTTTGGCACCAGGTATTGACCTCGACCGCCCGCTGACCCCAATATGATGGGGCACATCATCCTTCCACAGGCAATCCACATGATTTCCAGATGGACCGTGGGGGAGCGCATTGGTTAGATACGCAGGCACTCGACGTGAAATGAGCGACCGGAGGCGGGAACCGTCATGAACGAACTGGCCCAGATCAGGCAAGTGGGGACGGAAGCGCAGGAATCCGTGCCGCAGAACATCGAGGCCGAGCAGCAGCTTCTGGGCGCGATCCTGACCAACAACGACGTCTTCGACCGCATAGCGTCCCTGGTCTCGGAAACGGACTTCTATGATCCGGTGCATGCACGGATCTTCGAGGTGGCAAAGAGCCGGATTTCGAAGAACACCCTGGCCTCGCCGATCACCTTGAAGGCCTTCCTTGAGGATGACCCGGGACTGAAGGAGCTGGGAGGGCCGGCATATCTGGCCAAGCTGGCGGGATCCGCAATCTCGCCCTTCGCGGCGCGCGACTACGCGCAGATGATCCGTGACCTCTCGATCCGGCGAGAGCTGATGCAGATCGGCAAGGACATCACGGAGAAGGCCGCGAGCGTTGACGTTTCGACGGAACCTGCGGAACAGATATCGGAGGCCGAGCAGGCGCTCTACGAAGTGGCCGAGTCGGGCAGATCCTCGACCGGGTTCCAGTCCTTCCTTGCGGCCCTGACAACTGCGGTGAACGTGGCGGGCGCGGCATACAAGCGCGACGGAGGGCTGGCCGGCCTCTCAACCGGCTTCGTGGATCTCGACAGGAGAATCGGCGGACTGCACAAGTCGGACCTGCTGATCATCGCCGGGCGGCCGTCCATGGGCAAGACGTCGCTGGCGACGAACATTGCATTCAACATTGCCAGCACCTACCGCAAGGAACCGTCGCCCGACGGCAATGAGGAGACGGTCAGTGGTGGCGTCGTCGGCTTCTTCTCTCTGGAGATGTCGGCCGAACAGCTGGCCGCACGCATCCTGTCGGAAGCGTCGGGAATACCGTCCGAGCGCGTGCGAAGCGGGGACATGGACGAGCCCGAGTTCCGCCGGTTCGTCGAGGCGGCCAAGAGACTCGAGGCCTGCCCGCTGTACATCGACGATACGCCGGCCCTGCCCATTGGACAGCTGGCGGTGCGTGCCCGCCGACTGAAGCGGGAGCACGGGCTTGACGCCCTGATCGTCGACTACCTGCAGCTCGTTCGCGCGTCCACCACCAGGGACAGCCGGGTCAACGAGGTCTCGGAGATCACCCAGAGCCTGAAGGCGATCGCCAAGGAGCTGGAGATTCCCGTGATTGCGCTCAGCCAGTTGAGCCGTCAGGTCGAATCGCGCGAAGACAAGCGCCCCCAGCTCAGCGACCTGCGGGAATCCGGCTCGATCGAGCAGGATGCGGATGTCGTGATGTTCGTCTTCCGGGAAGAGTACTACAAGGAACGCGAGAAACCCGGCGACCACGAAGGCGAAGCCATAGCGAAGTGGCAGGAGGAAATGGAAAAGATCCACAATCGCGCCGAGATCATCGTCGGCAAGCAGCGCCACGGTCCCATCGGGACGGTGGATCTGGCATTCGACGGACGTTTCACGCGGTTCTCGAACCTTGCCAGGCCTTGGCAGCATGAGGGCCTCGGCGACGCGTGACAGCGCGCCCCGGACAAGGGCCTCAACAGCGAAATGGCTCCACCCGCAAACGTGTCCTGAGGGATCTTCACGCAAACTGTTCCACGCCGGTCGCGCAGCCGGTCCGTGCTCCGCCCTGTCATCTCGAGATGCCGCGTGTTGAACGCACGAAGACCTGGGCACCGGATTCGGCAATTCCACGGAAAGCGGTCATCGCCTGCATGTCGGCGTGCATGGATCAAGCTCCTGATCACGCGAGTGGCGCTTCAAGCGCCTGGTGCATCCATCCTGCAAAGGTTCAGGCAGGTATCGCCGTACCTGCGGATGTCAAGTACGGCAATTCCAGGAGGAGGCGTCACTTCGTCTGCTTCCTCCCAGGCAATCAGCGCTCCATCGGCAATCCACCCGCCGGAACGGGCCGCAACGAGCGCCGGTCCGCCTAGTCCCCGTCGAAATGGCGGATCAAGGAAGACCAGGGTCGCCGGTTCCTCCGTCGTCGGCGCAAGACGGGTCACGTCGCCGCGAACAAGCCGGGTCTCCTTCTCGACTTCCGCCCTTGCGATGTTCTCCTGAAGAATCCTCGAGGCCTTGCGTCCGTTCTCGACAAATGTTGCGCAAGCCGCGCCTCGAGACAGCGCCTCAAGACCAAGCGCGCCCGTGCCGGCAAACAAGTCCAGCACGCGGGCGCCGGTCACCGGATCGTCGAATCGTCCGCCAAGGAGAAGGTTGAACAGGCTCTCGCGGACCCGGTCACTCGTCGGCCTCAGCAGCGACCCGGCCCTCGCCTTGCCAATGGCGGCAAGCTTCAAGCCACGCATGCGGCCACCGATTATTCTCATGCCTTCAAGAACGCCTTCAAGTCCGCATCCGGATCCTGGACTTGAGCAGGTTCGACGTTCCTGGCCATTTCCAGCAGCCGCTTTCCCACCATGTAGTCGCGAGGCGCATTGATGGCATCCACTGCGAGGAACCGCTCGCCCTTGAAGTACCAGTGACTTTGCCCCGTCCCGGACTTGCGCGACACGACCCTGTCGTTGCCGGCGCTCAAGCCTGCAATCTGGAGCTTCAGGTCATATTGATCGGACCAGAACCAGGGGAAGGGCACGTAAGGCGATTGAGCGCCCAGCATGTTCGCTGCAACGGCCTCCGCCTGATCGATCGCGTTTTGCACGGATTCGAGCCGCAACCGGCTCCCCCTGTAGGGAAAGCACGTGCAATCCCCCGCGGCCCAGACATCCGCGGCCGAAGTGCGCCCGTACTCGTCAACAAGGATGCCGTTGTCACAATCGACCCCGGCTGCCTCCGCAAGGCGCGTGTCGGGACGGATTCCGGTGCCCACGATGACGAAATCCAGGTCGATCGTCGATCCGTCCGTGAGCTTCGCGCCCGACACTCGGCGATCTCCCGCAAGACATTCAAGGCCAACGCCTTCGCGGATGTCGACGCCATGAGCCTGATGTTCTGCGCGAATCACGTCCGCAGTCTCGCTTGCGGCCACCCGGCTCAGGATTCGTTCCGCCAACTCGACAAGCGTAACCTTCAGCCCGAGCTTTGCAGCCACTGCCGCCGCCTCCAGCCCGATGTAGCCTCCGCCCACCACGAGCACTTGCGCACCCTGACTGCAGCGCGGGCGGATACGGTCAATGTCGGCAAGAGAGCGTACAGTATGGATGCCTTCCAGGCCACGACTGACGGCATGTGGCAAGCAGTTCGGAATCGATCCCACGGCAAGAGCGAGCCGGTCGTAGGACAGGCTGTCAGCACCGATCGCCACCGTCTTCCCGTGAACGTCTATGGTGTCGACGGGAGTTCCAAGACGGAGCTTGATGCCCTTGTCGTCATAGATCGAAGGCGGTCTCAGGTAGAGGCGCTCCTTCTCCATCTCTCCCAGCAGGTAGGCTTTCGACAATGGTGGACGCTCGTATGGGGGTTCGGGCTCGTCACCGATCAGCGTCAATTCGCCACCATATCCTTCAGCGCGCAGCTTTTGGGCAAGGGACGCCCCCGCCTGGCCTGCTCCGATGATCAAGATTCCGCCCATGCACGTTGACCACTGGTTTCCATCGTCAAAATGCATATAACCTCGGCACCGAAATTGGCAATTGGGAGACACAGCTAATGGCTCAGGTGGGTGACAGGATTCCTTCGGCCGCGCTCTTGCACAAGGCAGGCGACGCCGTGACCGAAGTCGACATTTCGGAGTGCGTGGCAGGGCGTCGCGTGGTGCTGTTCGGATTGCCCGGCGCCTACACTTCGACCTGCGATACGGCGCACCTGCCAAGCTTCGTCCGTACCGCTGAAGCCTTCCGGGCGAAGGGGATTGACGAGATCATCTGCGTCGCGGCCAACGACGTGCTCGTGATGGAGCATTGGGGCCAGGCCTCGGGCGCGGAAACGGCCGGCATCATGATGCTGGCCGACTGGAACAGCGAACTTGCAAAGGGCCTTGA
>VXPN01000182.1 GCA_009839535.1 Boseongicola sp. SB0662_bin_57
TTTCCTACAACAACATCAATGATGCCGATGCCGCCTTTCGACTGGTCGCCGAGTTTGACCCGGCCGACGGGCCCGCCGTCGCCATCATAAAGCATGCGAATCCGAGCGGCGTGGCGCGCGGGGCAAGTTGCAAACAGGCGTTCGGCCGTGCGTTCGACTGTGACAGGACAAGCGCATTTGGCGGCATCGTGGCATTGAACAGCACGCTTGACGGGGCGGCGGCGCGCGCAATTGCCGACATTTTCGCCGAAGTCGTGATTGCGCCGGAGGCGACGGATGAGGCCAAGGAGGTCCTTGCCGCAAAGAGGAACCTGCGCTTGCTGACGACCGGCGGGCTTCCCGGCCCTTCTGCATCGCGAGTGTCGGTTCGGCAGGTCGCGGGCGGCTGGCTGGTTCAGGACGAGGACAGCGGTGCCTGCACGGCGGCGAACCTGAAGGTCGTGACCCGGGTTGCGCCGACGCAGGAGCAGATTGACGACCTTCTCTTTGCGTGGCGTGTCGCCAAGCACGTGAAGTCCAATGCGATCGTCTATGCCCGCGACCTCGGCACCGTCGGCATCGGGGCCGGCCAGATGAGCCGGGTTGACAGTTCGACGATCGCCGCGCTGAAAGCAGGCCGCATGGCTCATGATCTCGGCCTCACGGAGTCGATGGCAAATGGTTCGGTCGTGGCGTCCGACGCGTTCTTTCCGTTTCCGGACGGCCTCCTTGCGGCCGCCGAAGCCGGGGCGAAGGCCGTGATCCAGCCAGGCGGGTCCAAGCGGGACGATGCCGTGATCGAGGCAGCCGACGCGGCCGGGCTTGCCATGGTGTTTTCCGGCATGAGGCACTTCCGGCACTGATGCAGGTTCTCGCACCCCTCTTTCGCACGGCGGCCCTGACCGCCTTGGTCGACCAGTTGACGAAATACTTCGTGGTCAACGCCATGAACCTCAAGGAACTGGGCGCAATCCCCGTCTTGCCGCCCTACATCCAGTTCCGGATGGCATGGAACGAGGGGGTGAATTTCGGCATCCCGCTCGCCGGCAAATGGGTGCTGGTCGTGCTGGCGATTGCAATATGTGGCGCGATTTTCTGGTGGATGGTGCGCGATCGCCCCGGAATCCTGGTGCAGGTGTCGGCGGGCCTCGTCATCGGTGGCGCCATCGGCAACGTGATTGACCGACTGGTCTACGGGGCGGTGGCGGACTTCCTGAACATGTCATGTTGCGGCTGGCGGAATCCGTGGTCGTTCAACGTCGCGGACATTGCCATCTTTGTCGGCGCGTTCGGCCTGATCACGCTTGGCGCCGGCCGGCGATGAACAGGACAGGCTTTCCACCGCATGGATTCACGGGTAGAACCCGACAAACGGTTTCGGAGGCATTCATGCTGCGTCGGTTGTTGCTCCTTTGCCTGATCCCGACACTTGCCGCCTGCGCTGACGGCAATCCGGGTCTGATGAACATCGGCCGGGAGAGCGCTCGCGGTCCGGACGAATTCGGGATCATTCCTGCGAGACCTCTGGAAGTGCCTGAGGACCTGGCCGCTCTGCCCATGCCGACGCCAGGGGGCGCGAACCTGGCGGATCCGACGCCGGAGAGGGATGTTGCGGCGGCCCTTGGCGGCGACATCGGAGCGTTGGCACGAGGCTCAACCGACGGTGCGTTCCTGGCCCATGCCACGCGGCACGGCGTTGACAGCAACATCCGTGTCGAACTTGCTGCCGCCGACCTGGCATTCCGTCGCGACAATCAGGGCCGTGTCATGGAAAGGCTCTTCGACGTGAACGTCTATTTCCGGGCCTACGAGGAAATGGCGCTTGATCAGTATGCAGAGCTGGCGCGACTCCGGCGTCTTGGCATTCGGACCTCGGCAGCCCCGCCCGACCCGGCAGGGGAGTGAGGTTGCCGAACAGCCGAAGGGCGACGGAATGCGAACGGCGTGGCATGGCGGCAGTTCAAGGCTCATGCCCCTGGGCGATGCGGAACTTTCTCGGGTGACCGCAGAAACGCAGCGGGATTCCGTCCCGTTGCCGTTCGCGTCCCCAAGGATCCGGCGCAGGAGCGGGCTGCTGGACGGAAGGCGTTGTCGCGACTGAAGCTGAGGCATCCTGTGCCGGTCCACGTTCTGCCGCCCGTGCGGCGCCTTGCATTCACGGCCCAATCACATTCAGGCCAGAACTTCCGGCGCGGCGCAAATGCGGGTTGACCGGGCAAGAGACTCTGGCCAATTCTTGCCGCAACCTGCCTTGCGAGGAGTGCCCATGCACGTTTTCGTTCTTGCCTTGGCGACGGTCCTTGTCGCCCTTCCGGCCTCGCTCCGAGCCGAGAGAGTCACAACGTTCGAACTCGAGAACGGCCTTGAAGCGGTCGTGATCGAGGATCACCGCGCTCCGGTCGTCGTGCACATGGTCTGGTATCGGGTCGGCGCGGCCGACGAGCCGCCCGGCAAGTCGGGCATCGCTCACTTTCTTGAGCATCTCATGTTCAAGGCGACGGACGAACTTGCATCGGGCGAACTGTCCGACGTGGTGTCCCGGAACGGGGGCAGCGACAATGCATTCACGTCCTATGACTACACGGCCTACGTTCAGCGCATCGCGGCGGACCGCCTCGATCTCGTGATGGGGATGGAGGCCAGCCGCATGGACGGCCTGGCACTCGTCGAGGACGACATTTCAACAGAGCGGGACGTCGTGATAGAAGAGCGGAAGCAGCGTATCGACAGCGATCCCGGCACCCTGTTCTGGGAGCAGATACACGCAGCGGCATTCCTGAACCACCCTTACGGCGTGCCTGTCATCGGCTGGAAACACGAAGCCGAGGCGTTGACGCTTGAAGATGCCGTGTCGTTCTACAAGCAGCATTACGGGCCGAACAACGCGATCCTTGTCGTGGCGGGCGACGTGGACCCTGACGACGTCAGGCTGCTCGCCGAAAGGCACTACGGGATCATTCCGCCCAATCCGAACGTGCGGGTGCGCAGCCGTCCGTCCGAGCCGCCGCAGCTGGCCGAACGACGCCTGAGTTTCTCGGATCCTCGGATCGGCAATGATTACGTGACCCGCGTATACCTCGTGCCCGAGCGGGATTCAGGAGACCAGAAGGAGGCGGCGGCTCTTGCCATGCTGGCGCAGGTCCTGGGAGGTTCGCCGACCACCTCGGCTCTGGCTCGGAAGCTGCAGTTCGAGGATCCCAAGGCCGTTTACACCTCGGCCTGGTATCGGGAGCGCGCGTTGGACGACACGACTTTCGGGCTGGCAATCGTGCCCGTCGAGAGCGTCTCGCTGGATGAGGCCGAGTCGCTTCTGGACGAGGCGGTTGCAGAGTTCCTGGAAGAAGGCGTGGATGCAGAGGAGCTCGAGCGAATCAAGACGCAGATCCGGGCCGCGGAGATCTACGCCCGGGACGACATCTCGAATTTGGCCAGACTGTATGGCGCGGGGCTGACAGCGGGCCTTTCGGTAGAGGACGTCGACGCCTGGCCAGGCATTCTGCAAGAAGTTACCGAAGAAGACATCCTCTCGGCAGCGCTCACGCATCTCGATCGGCGCCGCGCGGTCACGGGATTTGCACGGCGATCGGAGGAGGAGGTCAAGTGAACCGGTTCTTTTGCGCTTTGGGGTGGGCAATTCTCGTTGCAGGCCCGGCGGCGGCAGTTGACATTCAGGAAGTTACGTCGCCCAGCGGCATCAAGGCCTGGCTGGTCGAGGAGCGTTCGATCCCGTTCAGCGCCCTGGAAATCAGGTTCCGGGGCGGCGGGTCGCTGGACCGGCCCGGCAAGAGGGGCGCAGTCAACCTGATGACCGCGCTCCTGGAAGAGGGAGCGGGCGACCTTGACGCGCAAGGATTTGCCGCGGAGCGGGATGCATTGGCGGCAAGCTACGGATTCGATGTGCACCGGGACGCGCTTTCCGTTTCGGCACGGTTCCTGACCGAGAACCGCGACGAGGCCGTCGCTCTTCTGCGGAGCGCGCTCACCGCCCCTCGGTTCGACCAGGTTGCATTGGATCGCGTGCGCGACCAGGTGCTTGCGGTCATTCGCGCTGATGACACGGATCCTGACACCGTCGCGTCACGTCGATTCAATGCCCTCGCGTTCGGAGATCACCCTTATGCGACGTCCATTGACGGCACGGTCGAGAGCGTGTCGGCACTGACGCGGGACGACATCGTGACGGCATACAAGGACGTGATTGCCCGGGACCGAATTTACGTCGGGGCCGCCGGTGACATCTCGGCAGAGGAACTGGGCCTGCTGCTTGACACCCTTCTTGCCGACTTGCCGGAAGTCGGGGCGCCAATGCCGAACGATGCCGAGATCCTGCTGGTCGGTGGCGTTACGGTGGTGCCCTTCGAGACGCCGCAGTCGGTGGCGGTCTTCGGCCATGCAGGCATTCCAAGGGACGACCCCGAGTTCTTTCCGGCCTTTGTCGCAAATCACGTCTTCGGGGCATCGGGAAGTCAGTCGCGGCTCGGCATAGAAGTGCGGGAGAAGCGGGGGCTGACCTACGGCATCGGAGCCTACCTGGCGAGCTTTGATCTCGCACAGCTTGTCGTGGGGCAGGTGGCCTCGGCCAATGAGCGGATGGCGGAAGCAATCGAGGTGACGCGTGAGGAATGGGAGAGGATCGTGGCGGATGGCGTGACGGAGGACGAGCTGGACGAGGCAAAGTCCTACCTTACCGGCGCCTATCCTCTTCGGTTCGATTCAAACGCGAGCATCGCGCGCATAATGGTGGGCATGCAATTGGACGATCTGGGCCTTGACTACGTCGGGACCAGAAACGGCAAGGTGAACGCCGTGACGGCAGACGATGTACGCAAGGTGGCCAAGCGCCTGTATCGTCCGGAGGAACTGCACTTCGTTGTGGTCGGTCAGCCGGAGGGAATCGAGGGCACCGACTGAACGCCTTGCGCTGCCGCGTTTCGGTCTGTCACAACGCTCGGAACGGTGGACGACTGTGTGCCGCGGGCGAGGGCTGCGCCTTGCACCGCGCGTTCGCATGTCAGGCCGCGCGACTGATCAGAACCTCGTCAACCTGGCGCTGCGCATCGGCTTCGTCAGCTCCGCTGACGGCCGCGACTTCCCGCGTCAGGCGCTCCAACGCCGCCTCGTAGAGCTGGCGCTCAGAATAACTCTGTTCGCGCTGATCGTTGGCGCGGTGCAGGTCGCGGACGACTTCGGCAATCGCGACCAGATCGCCAGAATGGATTTTCTGTTCGTATTCCTGCGCGCGGCGTGACCACATCGCCTTCTTGACGCGCGCCTTGCCCTTGAGCGTCGTCATCGCTTGGGACACGACGTCCGGCGAAGACAGGGTCCGCATTCCGACATGGGCGGCCTTGTTGGTCGGCACGCGCAAGGTCATCTTGTCCTTCGCGAACGAAATCACGAACAGTTCGAGGTTGTGGCCTGCGATTTCCTGCTCCTCGATCGACACGATCTGGCCGACTCCGTGCGCCGGATAGACCACGTAATCATTGGGGCGAAATTCCATCTTCTTGACTTTGCTCATTCGGCACGTCCCCTCAAGCCGCCGGGAAGCTGCAAGAATACACAGCGGGAACGCATGTTTGCCTTCCCGTCGTGCATTTTCGCCAGCAAGGGGAGGTCACGAACCGCGTTTCCTCACCCATGTCCCGGACATATAGCAACATCCGCTGCAATTCCAAGGTGGGGGAACGGGAATTCTGATCGAGCGAGAGCTTGCGTCGAAATGCACTTGCTTGATGACGGTTCGTTCATGCGCAAAGGGGCGGCGCGTCAGTTCCCTTCGCCCGGGTTCGGCGAGAACAGCTCCATCTTGCCTTCCTTGTCTTCCATCTCTTCGGCGTCGGGCAACGGGTCACGCTTCGTGACGATCACGGGCCACTGTTCCGAGTACTTGCGGTTGAACTCCACCCATTTCTCCATGTCGGGCACGGTGTCCGGAAGGATGGCGTCGACCGGGCACTCGGGTTCGCAGACCCCGCAGTCGATGCATTCGTCGGGATGGATGACCAGCATGTTCTCGCCTTCGTAGAAGCAGTCCACTGGGCAGACTTCGACGCAGTCGGTGTATTTGCACGCAATGCAGTGGTCGGTGACGACGTAAGTCATGGAAGCCTCGCGAACGGGAACCACGGTCACGTAACCACTTGAGCGGGCTCAATCAAGCGAAGGATCACCATAAAGACGGGCGTTGCGACGATCCTTGCCGGAAGGGCGACCCTTGCCCTCAAATCGTGGGGCGCGCGGAACACTGTCGTCCTCCGCTGGTGCGAGGTCCGTATAGAGGGCCTGCGCTTCCGGAGCCGGTCCGCGGCGCGTGGCCAGCGCGTTCACGCGGATCACGCGAACGCTGCGGGCCTTGCGGAATGTCAGCACATGCCCCGGGCGCAGCGCGAATGAGGGTTTCGAAACGCGTTGACCGTCAACCCGGACATGACCTCCCGCCACGAATCTCGTTGCCAGGCCGCGGATCTTGAAGAACCGGGCGTGCCAAATCCATTGGTCCAGGCGCTGGGAGTCGCTCACGGCGCTACCGGCGTGTCACGATTGGGCGTACGGAAGGAGCCGCTTCCAAGCATCGCGCCAATGCGGGAGAGCGGAGACCGGCTGGGACGACGTTTCATGAACCTTCGAAATCGTGGCGCCGAGGACGTGCGCCAGGGCCGGTCTTGAACGCATGGTTCAGGGCAGGATGGGATGAAGGTCTCCTTTCTCGTGTTGGCCAGCTTGGGCTCTCAGGGTGTTCGACCGTCAAGCCTCCTTGTTCGTCAACCCCTGAAGGGCTTGCGCAAACGGATTGTCGGGATCGATCCGGTCCTTCTTCGGCGGGCGGGCCTCGAAGCGACCGGTCCTGACACTCTTCCCTTCACTCGACTTTGCCTTGCCAGGCACCTTCCTGTCCTTCCGTTGCGATCTCGCACCTTGCCTTTGGCCGCCGCGCCGTCCACGCCATACAAACGTGTAGAATTCCTCGATTTCCGGACCGTCACCGGCCGGATCAGGCTCTGGTTGCTTGGCGTGGGCTGGATCGTCGGGCTTCTCCGGGACGGAGGTTTCCGGAATCGTCTCGGACGTGTCCGGCGTCGCAATCCCTTCGGTGGGCGAGGATCGCTCCGTTGCCTGACGCACCTTCTCGCGCTCGCCACGCGTCGCCTTGTATCCAAGCCCTTCCATCAGGTTTGCAAATTGCGCGAGTGTCGTTCCGGTGATCGAGAGCATGTCGGGAGTCGCCTCGAAACCGCCGCGGCTGTCTTCCGTCCGGAGCATGTCGGCAAGCCGTTCCAGCATGTCAATGCGGATCGCGCGCGCTCCCGCCCGTCGATACCCGGACTTCAGGTAGACGGCGGCGGGGACCTTCTGGACGGCCGGAATCGTGACGAGGCCAGGCGGCGGGCTTTGCGGAAACTCCTCGTCGCCTCGCGCCAGCGACCAGAGCACGAGCCTCAACCGGGTTGGCGCGGGCTTCAGGAGGTCGGGCATGAAGATCGTGAACTGGCCGAATCGAATGCCGTGCCTGCGCAGGACGCCCCGTGTCTCCTGATCGAGTTCCTTGACCTCGTTTGCCACCTCGCGGCGGTCAATGATTCCCATGGCCTCCACCATGCGAAACCCGAAGCCCTTGGCGATGCCGCCCAGGCTCTCATCATTCCGGATGTTGAGCAGCGGAAGAAAGTGCAGCGCGATCTTCCGGTCGATGAAGTGCTGGAGCCGACGCTGGACCTTTTGCGCAACGTCCGCGTCGGCTTCGTCGTCGACGAAGGATGCCACCTGAGGTTTCAGCGGGTCGTCTCCGGCCACGAGCTTGCCGACCGTATGCTCTCCCCACATCAGCCCGCCCTGGTCCGTGAAGTCCATTTCGGAATCAGGTGAATTGTAGAATCGGTCCGCTCGGAGGCGGAATTCCGGACCAAGTGCCGCGATGGCCGCCGTGCGCACGGTCCTGGCTTCGTCACCGGACACGTCTGCGTCCTGGCGGAAGCGGAAG
>VXPN01000120.1:0-1157 GCA_009839535.1 Boseongicola sp. SB0662_bin_57
TAGATTTCCTGCGCCGCCTCGACGGCAACAGGTGTTGCCGTCGGCAGAACAGGCGCATAACTCACCGTGCCGGACGCTTCTTCGCTCGCATATATCGACGGGCGCCGCGCCATCCTTAAGGCCACGTATGCCATCAACACGAGCATGACGCCGGCCATGAACATCCAGAAACCGTTCGGCCCAACGGCCGCCATGGCCCACCCGACAATGATCGGGCCGACGATGGCACCCAGCCCGTTCACGAAAATCAGTCCGCCCGACGCCGCCGCCATGTCGTCCGGTTCAAGATAGTCGTTCGTGTATGCGATCAGGAGCGCATAGAGCGGGTTCGAGACCCCGCCCGCCACAAAGCCTGCCACCAGCACGACTTCGAAGACGCCTCCCCAAAGGAAGCCTATGACGCCGCCGACGGAACCACCTACGGCAGCCACAAAGATCAGCACGCGGCGGTCCATCCGGTCCGACAGCCAGCCGAACGGATATTGCAGAACCATTCCGCCGACAAAGATCGCGGAGACAAAAAGCGCGATCTGGGAAACGGTGAAGCCTGCCTCCGTCCCATAAATCGGCGCCATCCCGAATTGCGCCGAGAAGATCAGGCCAAGCAGGAACATGCCAACGATCCCGGTTGGAGAAACCTGGTAGAGCTGGGCAAGGTTCATCGCCTTCGTCGCCTCGAAGGCGGGTGTCGGCGTCGCGGCAAGCAGAATCGGGACAAACGCGAAAGAGACCAGGACAGACGGAATGACAAAAAGCTCAAACCCTGCAGGATCCGCGACGTTCAGAAGCGCCTGGCCGCTCACTATGCCTGACATCTGAACGATCATGTACAGTGACAGTGCCTTGCCGCGGCTCTCGTTTGGCGAAGCGTTGTTCAGCCAGCTTTCCGCAGTGACGTAGACGCCTGAGAACGAGAACCCGATGACCACCCGCATCAGGATCCACGCCCATGGGAAGGTGATCGTGGGGTAAAGGATCAACACTGCGGAGATGAACGAGCCAAGGGCCGCAAAGACCCTGACATGGCCGACGCGGCGAATCATCGCAGGCGCCAGGCGCGAGCCAAAAAGAAATCCGACGAAGTAGGCCGAAGTGACGACGGCAAGCTCGGTGGTCGAGAACTCCTCGATCGCGCCGCGGATCCCGATGAGCGAGCC
>VXPN01000120.1:1257-6498 GCA_009839535.1 Boseongicola sp. SB0662_bin_57
CGCGCTTCAGGATGGCCAGTCAGTTTGCTTGTCAGATTGCCGCAATCCGCCATGCGAGAATAGCGTTTGCGTCGACAAGGAACGTCAAGGACCATATCGGATGCAAAGCCGCAGCCATCCATCCTTGGGGCCAGAGCTGAAGTCATGCTCACGGACGAATCGAACTTCGTCGACCACAAAGGCGTTCCGCGAGATCCACGAAGGAAAGACTTCTCCCCTCAAGTCACCAAGGCCTCGGCCCGCACCTGCCTCCCTTCAGTGGCCAGAATCTCACTCCTCGCGCAGCAGCAGTGACGCGTCGCCGTAAGAGAAGAACCGATACTCCTGCGCGATTGCATGGACATAGATCTCGCGGATTCGGTCCACGCCCATGAATGCCGAGACCAGCATGATCAGCGTGGATCGCGGCAAGTGGAAATTGGTCATGAGCGCATCGGAAATGCGGAACCGGTAGCCTGGCGTGATGAAGATCTCCGTGGACCCCTTCCATGACCTGATCGTCCCGTCTGCGCCCGCGGCGGACTCGAGCAGCCGCAACGCCGTTGTTCCAACCGGGATGATCCGCCCGCCGGACTCCCGGGTCGTCATGATCTCCCTGGCCGCGGCTTCCGAGATGACGCCACGTTCGGCATGCATCCTGTGGTCGGATATGTCGTCCGTCTTGACGGGCAGGAACGTGCCCGCACCAACGTGAAGCGTGACAAAACTGCGATCTATCCCGGCCCTGTCCAGCCTGGCCAGAAGCGCCTGGTCGAAGTGCAGCGAAGCGGTCGGTGCAGCGACCGCACCGCTCTCGCGCGCCCAGATGGCTTGATAGTCCTGTCGGTCAAGGTCGTCCGCCGGGCGCTTGCTCTCGATATAGGGCGGCAGCGGCATGGCGCCGGCCTCGGCAAGCGCGGCATCGAAATCTGGCCCCTTGAGGTTGAAGCCGAGACAGGCGGTCGTTTCCCCCCTGCCCTCAACCACGGCAGAGAGATCGTTCGAGAATTCGATGACTTCGCCCTCGCGCACCTTCTTCAGCGGCTTCAGCAGCGTTTCCCAGGTTCCATCAACGCACGGCTCGAGCAGGGTTGCCTCGACCCTTGCCCGTGTCTCGCCGTTCGCGCCCGTGCGCCGCCGCGTGCCGGCCAGCCGTGCTGGAATCACGCGCGTGTCGTTCAGCACAAGACGATCACCCGGGCGCAGATGATCCGGCAGGTCAATGGCATGCGCGTCGATGCAATCCCTCTTCGTCGCAACCAGAAGCCGGGACGATGATCGTGGGCGCGCCGGTCGGGTGGCGATCAGGCGCTCGGGCAGGTCAAAGTCGAACTCGGAAAGGCGCACGGAAACCTAGTTCTCCGCCGGCGGATTGGCTCGGAATATTTCGCGGAACATCCCAGGTGTCAGAATCGACAGCGGATTGACCGAGACTTTCGGATCGTCCGTCGATCCGGCCACGCGATAGTTGAAGCCGAACAGCCCCTCTCCCCGGCGCGAAAATATCGAGCCGATCGCGTTCAGGAAGTACACAGGCGAAATCACCCCCTCCACATCCAGTTCCCTGGTATCAAGCTGATAGCTCCCGCTCGCGGAAAGTCCGAGCGACCCGCCGACAGCCGCCGCCTCGTGAATGCGGATCTGCCCTGGCGTCAGGCGGAAGCGTCCGTCGACGTTCGCGAACTTGATTCCGGGCCCATCGAGCTGGTCCAGCAGGCCGACCACGCTGATCGCGTCAAGCAGTTCCGCCATCGCCGGCGCCTTCCTGAGGCGCAGGTCGCTGATCTGGAATTCCCCGTCATATGTCTTGCCACCCGCTCCGGGGACTGGAACCATGGCAAGGTCAAGCACCCCCTCCCTGGCATTGGGCGTTATGCCCATGTCCCGAAGGACTCCGGAGGCGTCGTCCGACTGTATGCGAATGGCCGTTCCGCCGTCCGTCGGCACGAGGCGTCCCGCAATTTCCGTGCGCCCGTTCACGCGAGTCTCGATTGCGCCCGAGAAGCCGTTGGGCCCCCTTTCAACCTGGCCGACGAAAGGGGACAGCACGACGCTGTCCGACATGATCAAGCGGTCCAACGTGATGTCGAGAAACGCTTTTGCCATCCCGCCGGATTCTCCGTCGTCGCCAAATTCGCTTTCCCGCAGGTCAAGCATGCCTCCCGTGATCACGGCTGCCGCGCCTCCTGGGCCAATCGAGAGCTCGGCGGAAACATCGACCCAGTCGCCGATCCTGATTTCATCGAATGCCGCACGCCCGAGACCTCCGTCGGAAAGTTCGAACGCCCCGACGAACGACAGGCCGTCCCCCGAGAAGGCAAGGCGCTCGATTTTTGGCTCGTCACCCAGCGTCGCTTCCGCTTCAAGAATGGCGACCGCTTCCGCTGGCTTGCGCCACTCTATTTCGGGCACCGTGATCGCAATCCCCTTGAGATCGGACGCGAGATCCAGCCGGGCCGGGCCGGTCAACGGCAATGCAAGGTCGAATTGCGCGACGGCGCTTCCGCCGATCGATGTCGGCGGCAAGGGCACGCCGAACACGGACGCGGTTTCCGGCGAAAGGATCACCGTCCCCTTGATGCGTCCCCCGTCAGATGCATCGGCCCCGAAGGGCTGATGCCAGCTTGCGGTCAGTGGAACGTCATCCAGCGTCGCGGACCCTGCGACGCCGATCCCGGACTCGTTCGCTGCAAGCACCAGTTCCGGCGAAGTGAAGACCCGGTTCTCGACCAGCAATTCCGAGTGCACGTTGCGGATCCGCGCATCAACTTGATACGTGACGTCGTCATGCCGGAGGCGGTCAATCAAGGGCAGGCGCACGACCGCGCGCGCCTCGGCCTTGGCCTCCGCTATGCCAGGAGGCTGGTTCGCCCTTTCCATGACCCTCAACGGACGGCTGTTCAGGGCGGTCAGGACGGCGGTCAAGGACCCCGTGACGTCAATCTCAATGATCCCTTGCCCCGGTTTCGCGCGCAAGTCAGCGACCCGAAACACGGATCCGGCAAGATCAAGCCTGTCGCCGGTTCCGACCGTCATTCCCCCTTGGTCCATCGCCAGGACGAAGGCACTGTCGCGAATGGTGGCCAAGGCCCTTACGCCGTCGAGCGCCGGCATCCCGGACAGGATCCTGGCGGTCCCGTCCTCGATTTCAAAGCTCAAGGAATATTCCGGCTCCGTGCCCCCAGTCTTGTAGCGAACTGCGGCTGACGCGTTGCGGAGGACACCGCCCGCCACATTCTCCGCCACCCAGCGTCGGGTCTTGGGAGCCAGCGCCGTCGGCCACAATTCCAGGACACGCCTTGTCGCGACCCGGTCGGTCATCGCGTCGATCGTTGCAAGCCAAAGACCGTTGCGGGCGCTGACACTGCCGCTGGCCCGAAGAGGCGTGCCCTCGTTGTCAACGACGAGTTGGGCCAGTTCCACCGAGAACGGATCAAGCCTCAGCCGAACGTCCATCCTCACGTCGTCCAATGACAGCGGGGCCTGAAAGATGTCGCCCGAATAGGTGAGCCGCTCGATCCTGAACTGGCCAAGGAACGAACTGGGCCAAATCCCGTCAAGGTCACGCAGATAGACATGGCCGGTGGCCAGGACTTCGCCGCTCATGCCGGATAGGGACACCTCCGAGAACAGGATTCTCTGCTGCGCGGAATCGAAAGTGAAATAGGCGCGTGCGGAATCGAACTCCACCGGCGGAACGTCCTCGGTCGGACGAAGCGCACCCTGCGCGATGTCCAGCGTCCCCGCGAGGGAGATCAACTCGCCGTTCGCTCCGAACTCCGTGCGCACGGCGCCCGAAATCGGTGCATCAAGCACGCCAAGCAGGGAAAGGACCGGAGACTGAAGCGCAATGTCGGCCGCAGGCATGTCCGTGACCTGGGCGCCGAGCGAAACGCGTCCGGTGTCACGGCTCCTCGACACGGAAAGCTGCATCTGGGCAAGTTCGTCAGTGCCGCTGAAGACGTCCGAACTCGCCGAAACCGTCAGCACGTCCTCGGACCGCCGGAGCACCGCCGTAGCGTTGGAGGCCTGCCAGATGCGTCCGCTTCGGGCATCCTCCAGGGTCAGCACGATTCCGGTCGCCCGAACCTCCTCCAGAGACGACAGCGCCGGGCCGCCTATGAACCGGTCGACTTCCTCGAGAACTCCTGGCAGCGGTTCCGCATCTGATTCCCAGAAATCCTCCTGCGAACGATAGGAAAACCGCCCGTTACCGTCGCGTCGGACTGTGACCTGTGCGCCCTCCAGAAGCATGCGCGAAAGGGCAACCCTTCCGCGCACCAGGTTTTCCAGCGACAGGCCCACGCCAAGGCTGTTCAAGTACGCAAGCGAATTGCCGTCACTCTGCGCAACAAGGACATCACGCATCATGATCAGCGGCGATCCGTCACGTTCAATGGAAAGGCTTACGCTTCCCAGGTTGATCACGACGTCCTCGGAAAGGGTGTTTGCCCTGTCCTCCACCATGGCGCGCACGAACTCGGGCAGCGGCAGCGACCGTCCTGACAGGACCAGCGCCAGAACAGCAATCACAAGACCGGCGGCCGCGAGCGACAGCATGAGCCCCAGGCCTGTGCGCAGGCGTCCGCCCGTCCCGCCGGCCCTTCGGGATTCGGGAGACTCCCCGTTCTTGCCTGTCTCCGAAATCTTCATGTTGGAAACCGCTCAGCATGATGTGCGGCAGAACCTAGCATCATTTGCGTGGAGCCCAAAACATGAGTCCGTCCCCGCGGAGCAGTCTGCACGGAAACTTGCTCTACCTTGGAACCCGGCCTAATTGGTCAAGCTCATACACCATATGTTGTTGAATATATGCACATAGTGCATGAATTCAACAACATATGGCATGTCGATTCAGGCTCTTGGGCCGTCCGAGGATGGTGCCAGCCCTGTTGCTCATGCCGGGCGTTGGCTCCGGAGAGCTTTGCATAGCTGCAATCTGCGCACCAATGTCTCTGGACGCTCGTGGCAGGCGATGCCCCTGTGCACGCGCATCCTGTGGGTCAATTGCGGAATTTCGGCAGATTTCCGCCCATTTGACCTGTCGTATGTCCGTTTAGGCGAAGGACTCCGCATGAACATGGCGCGAGACTTGACACAAGGCGCGGCGCAAAGGCATGAATCCTTAGCGCTTTTCCCAAGAAAGGTACAGCCGCACGTGAATCTCTTGGGCATGAAATTCCGTTCAACGCTCGCACGCGCCTTTCCAGAGAAACGGCTGTTCCTTCGAACTGACGGCGAAACAAGGCTCATTCGGCTCAC
>VXPN01000120.1:6598-7933 GCA_009839535.1 Boseongicola sp. SB0662_bin_57
GAGATATCGACCATCCAGTCCCGGCTTCTTCGTTCCGAAGATCGCCGCCGCGAACTGGAGACCGGCGTCGACGTGATCGCCAGCACGCTTCGCAAGTCCATGGAGGAACGCGACGACGCACGGTTGCAAGCCGCAGCCTTGCTGGCAAGGCTCGGCGAAAATGCGGACGGGCTTGCTGCCGAAACCACGGAAGAAGAGCTTGTCGCAACGCTCGGGTTCCTGACCACAACGCTGGCCAACGTTGCGGAAGAGAGGGACGACATACGCAGAGCCGCCGATGCGGCCGAGGCCCGGCTCGACGAGGTCGCGTTCGAGAAGAGACTCGAGATCGAGCGCAACGAACGGGTCTTCCGCCAGATCGAGGATGCCGTCGAGACCTCGCTGGCGCCGATCAAGGACATGTTCGCCGCCGTTGGCCTGCCGACCGACAGCATTATCGAGCAGGTGAGGCGGCGATATTCCGGTCAGGGTGGCTTGCTGTCGCCCGTGGTTTTCTCGACGTCCGGCGAAGCCGACGAGGATCCCCAGTTGCTCAGGGCCGGCGAAGTCCTGGAACAGCTTCGCGAGGCGGAGCTCTACCGGGTTGCAGTGCAGAGCATGCCCTTCGGCTATCCGATTCGAGGCGTTCATCGTTCGACCAGCGGCTTCGGAATGCGTTGGGGCAGGATGCATCGGGGCCATGACTGGGCTGGACCGTCCGGAACCCCGATCCTTGCCACCGGGGACGGAGTCGTGACCTTTGCGAGACGGCATGCAGGCTATGGCAAGCTGGTCAAGATCAAGCATGACTTCGGCTTCGAAACCCGATATGCACATCTTTCGCGAATTAGGGTGAAAGAAGGGCAAAGAGTCTCGCGCGGGGAGAGAATCGGTGATATGGGGAACACCGGAAACTCGACGGGGACCCATCTGCACTACGAAATCCGCACACATGGGAAAGCGATCAACCCACTGATTTACATCAAGGCAGCGAGAGATGTTTTCTAAGACCGAGACAAGCGAACCCTACTCGAATCAGAAGTCAGGCGAGACCTTCAAGGCAAAGACTGGAGAGGACGTGCCGACCGTCAGCGAAGTGCCGGCCCGCACCCAAAAGGCCAAGCCGCCTCCCTCGGTGCTGGCATCGGACCTCAAGGTCATCGGCAACATCAGGACGTCCGGCGACATCAACATCGAAGGCGAGGTGGAGGGCAACATTCACGCCCATCTCCTCACGGTCGGAGAAAGCGCGACGATCAAGGGCGAATGCAACGCGGACGATGTTGTCGTGCACGGACGTGTCGTCGGCAAGGTGCGAGGGCTCAAGGTGCGTCTTACATCCAACGCACGCGTCGA
>VXPN01000466.1:0-3365 GCA_009839535.1 Boseongicola sp. SB0662_bin_57
TGTCAGATCACCCGGTCACGCGGGTCACGGCCAGCGAAGAAATCGGCGAGGTTGTCCAGCACCCGGAACCCCATCGCCTCGCGGGCTTCGCGCGTGGCAGAGCCGAGATGCGGAAGCATCACCAGATTTTCGCATTGCATCAGGTCAGGCGCGATGCACGGTTCGCCGTCGAACACGTCCAGTGCGGCACCGCCGATCGTGTTGAACATCAGCGCCTGAGTCAGCGCCCATTCATCGATTACCTCTCCGCGGGCGGTGTTGATCAGAAAGGCATCCTCTTTCATCAGATCCAGCCGGCGCGAATTGATGAGGTGCCGGTTTGCGGCCCCGCCAGGGCAATGCAGCGAGACGAAATCGCATCGGGGCAGCAGGTCCTCGACGGTGTCGACCTGGGTGGCGCTGCATTGGGCCAGCACCTCTGGTGCGATGCGGCTGCGGTTCTGGACAACTATCCGCATTCCGAACCCATGGTGCGCCCGCTTGGCCATTTCCTGACCGATGCGGCCATAGCCGATGATGCCGAGCGTCTTGCCCGACACCTTGGTGCCCACCAGATGCGTCGGGCGCCAGCCGGTCCAGCGGCCTTCGCGCACCTCGCGTTCGCCTTCGCCCGCTCGCCGCGCCACCATCAGCATCAGCGTCATCGCGATATCGGCGGTGCATTCGGACAGCACGTCGGGCGTGTTGGTCACAGTCATGCCGCTTTTGCGGGCCGAGGACTCGCATATGTGGCTATAGCCGACGCCATAGTTGCCGATGATCTTTGCCTGCGGTTTGCCGACCTCAAGGACATCGGCATCCAGTTTGTCGGTCACGGTGGGCAGCACGGCGTCGTAGCGCTTCATCGCCTCGCGCATTTGCAGCGTCGCCAGCGGCACGTCCGACGTGTTGAAGGTGGCGTTGTAGTCCTTGGCCAGCCGCGCCTCGACGGCGGCAGGCCAGCGACGTGTCACAAGGACGGAAGGCTTGTTCATGTCAGGCGGCCTTTCCCATGACTTGAGCGACGGTCTTGCCAATCACGGCGGGGTTTTCGGCGACGGTCACGCCGACATTTTCCAGGATCTCGACCTTTTCGCTGGCGCTTTCGCCAAAGGCGGAGATGATCGCGCCCGCATGTCCCATCGTGCGCCCCTTGGGTGCGGTCAGGCCCGCAACATAGGCAACAACCGGCTTGGTCACGTGGTCGCGGATATAGTCGGCGGCCTCGGCCTCTTGCGGGCCGCCGATCTCACCGATCATGCAGATTACATCCGTGTCGGCGTCATTTTCGAACCGCTCCAAGATGTCCTTGAAGGACGAGCCGTTAATCGGGTCGCCGCCGATCCCGACAGAGGTGGACACGCCTAGCCCCAGTTCCTTGAGTTGCGCGGCGGCCTCGTAACCCAACGTTCCCGAGCGACCGACAATGCCCACGTTTCCAGGCAGATAGATGTGCCCCGGCATGATCCCGAGCAGCGCCTTGCCGGGAGAGATCGTGCCCGCACAGTTCGGCCCCGTCAACACCATGCGACGCTCTCTCGGGTATCGCATCATGTAGCGTTTCACTCGGATCATGTCGCCCGCGGGGATGCCATCGGTGACGCAGACGCAATACCGAATGCCCCCGTCGGCTGCCTCCATGATCGAATCTGCGGCGAAGGGTGGCGGGACGAAGACAAGGCTGGCCTCGGCACCGGTCGCGGCCACCGCTTCCTTTACTGTGTCGAATACCGGCACGCCTTCGACCTTTTGGCCGCCCTTGCCCGGCACTACGCCGCCAACGACGTTGGTGCCGTATTCCAGCATGTCCTTGGTGTGAAACCGGGCCATGCGGCCAGTGATGCCCTGAACGATGACGCGAGTGTCGCGATCAAGGAGAATGCTCATTTCACGGCCCTCATGCGGGTGGCTTGGGTCAAGTCGTTCTGCCATGCGACCACGGCGCGTTCGGCAGCTTCCATCAGAGTGCCGGCGCGGATGATCGGCAGGCCAGATTTGGAGAGGATCCTTTGGCCCTCTTCCACGTTCGTGCCTGCGAGGCGGGCAATGACGGGCACGTCGACTTGCACCTCGTTCAGCGCTTGAACGAGGCCTTCGGCCACCCAGTCACACCGATTGATGCCGGCAAAGATGTTGACAAGCACGGCCTGCACATTCTTGTCCGACATCACTAGGCGAAAGGCCTTGGCGACGCGTTCAGGCGTGGCCCCGCCGCCGATATCAAGGAAGTTCGCAGGCGCACCCCCGGCCAGCATGATCGTGTCCATTGTTGCCATGGCCAGCCCGGCGCCGTTGACGATGCAGCCGATGTTGCCGTCCAGCCCGACATAGCTGAGGCCCCGGTCGGCGGCGCGGCTTTCGCGCGGGTCTTCCTGGGACTTGTCGCGCAATTCGCTGATCTGCGGATGACGGAACAGCGCGTTGTAGTCGAAAGTCATCTTTGCATCCAGCGCGATCACGCGATCATCACCGGTCACCACCAGCGGGTTGATCTCCACCATGGTGGCATCGAGTTCCGAAAACGCGCGGTAGCAGCCCTGAAGAGTGCGCACCACCTGGCTGACAAGCCCGGGTTCGATCCCAAGCTCAAATGCAATCTCGCGGGCCTGAAAATCCTGCAAGCCAACCGCTGGCTCAACGGTGGAGCGGACGATGGAATCCGGTTTCTCGGCGCTGATCTCCTCGATCTCCATGCCGCCCTCGGCGCTGGCAACTATCATCACCCGCTGGCTGGATCGGTCCATGACCAAGCCGAGGTAGAACTCGCGCTCAATCGGCACGGCGGCCTCGACATAAACGCGGTAAATGCCCTTGCCCTCGGGCCCGGTCTGATGGGTTACCAGCTTGCGGCCGAACATGCTTTCGCAGGCTTCCTGGATCGCGTGGTCGCTGTCGCAAAGCTTGACCCCGCCTGCCTTGCCGCGTCCGCCTGCGTGGACCTGCGCTTTGACCACCCACTTGTCGCCGCCGAGTTCGCGGGCGCGATAGGCGGCCTGTTCAGGGGAATAAGCCAAGGCTCCGGGCGGGACCTCTACTCCGAAACCAGACAGGATTTCCTTGGCTTGGTACTCGTGGACGTCCAAGGCTCCGGCTCCTTACTCGGCGGCGCAAGCCACGCCGTAGTGGCTGTGCAGCACGTCGTTGATGTCTGCCTGATTCGCCTTGCCTCCCAGATCGCGGATGGCTTGGGCAAACCGGGTTGCAATCTCTTCAATGGCGCGGCGGTTCAACTGGTTGAGGATGCCGATGCGTATCTGCACCGGAGCGCTGAGCGTCGGCCAAATGCCGAAGTTCTGCGCGCGGCAATGCTGCACGAGTTCCATTTCGCGGCCCGCCATGTCACCCGGAAGATTCAGCACGACCAGCGAAGTCATGTTCGACGTCAC
>VXPN01000466.1:3465-6252 GCA_009839535.1 Boseongicola sp. SB0662_bin_57
CCGCCATGTCACCCGGAAGATTCAGCACGACCAGCGAAGTCATGTTCGACGTCACCTCGCAGCCTATCGCCTCGAGCACATCGCGCAGCACGGCCTCGTGGCGGGCGTATTCGGCGGCACGCTTGGCGACGGTCTGTTCCAGCGTCAGGCGCAGCGCTTCATGGAAGGCTGCGACGGCATAGCCGGAGTGGGTGCGGTGATAGGTGCCCCTTTCGACGTCCTCGCCCTCGATGATGCCCCAGTGGCGCGCCTCGAAGATCGGGTGATTGGCGTAGGTGGCGGCCCCTGTTTCCTTCAGGCTGTCGATGAACCGGTCGGTGAAGGAAACCGGCGCATAGGTCAGCGGCAGACAGCAGATGCCCTTCTGCGGACACGACGCCCAGCCTGCGACCCCCAGGTAGTCATCGATGCGGAAATCCTCGACGCCGAGGGAGGAGACAGCGTCGACCAATCCCATGACTCCATGGCGGTCGCAGGCATCCGAGAAACCTTTGAGATCGTTGATCCGGCCAGAGCCGGTTTCCCAGTGTGCCATAAAGGCCCATTTGGGTTGATGTTCTGCCAGGGCCGTTTCAATCTCTGCGAGGCTGACCGACTGCCCATGCGGGACCTCGATCACGGTGACGCTCGCGGCTTGCGGGTCCATCGGGCTCGAGGCCAGCTCCCTTTCTGTCGCCGCCTTGAGCCGCAGTGTCAGCGCGTCGATCCCTGAAAAGGTGCCGTTGGCAAAGGCCACGACCTTGTCGCCGGGGCGCACGGCGGAAAACATCATGTCCAGCGCGGTCCAGCCGGTCCCGGCGGCTCCGAAGGTGTGAACGTTGTCCGTTCCCCAGATCTCGCGCAACATGTGCTTGCACTCCACCATGCCGCGCAGAACGTCCGGCTGCATGTGGTCGGCAACGCCGGCGGCGGCGAACCGCGCCAGCACACGGGCATCGGTGTTGCCTGGACCCGGGCCGGCTGCCAGCGTTTCGGGGATTTCCAGCTGCGGAAAGGCGTGGACTGTCATCGTGGGCTTCCTTCCATTCGAAATTGCTGCCCAAGAGGCCCGAGCTTGCGAAATTGCGCAACGTCGGTTACTCCTGTTTTTGGTAGCTAAATGGGCGGGGAATTACCAACCCATAACGGTAAGTACTCGACCGCATGCTGAAAATGACCCCAACCGAATGGGTAGCTTTCTGTGAATCGCGCTTGGAAAACACATGGTTAGCGAAATCGAGCGTCCGATCGACATCGTGCTGGCGGACCGAAATCCCCTGATCTTGTCAGCCATGTCCGAGATTTTCGAACGTGATCCCCGATTCTCGCTCGTGGCAACTTCCGCGACCGCCGAAGGGTTCCTGGGCATGGTGATGCGGGTGCCGGTCGACGTCGGCGTGATCGACTGGAACCTGCCGGCCCTTGGCGGCCCGAAGTTGATCGAGGTGCTGCGCGAGCAGGAGCACGCGCCAAGACTGGTGGTCTATGGCGACGACACCAGCGATTTGCCCCGGCTGGCGATGACCGCTGGGGCAGCCGGCTTCGTGGCGCGGTCGGGCGAAGTGGAGGGACTGCTGACCACTTGCGCCGATGTCGCGGCGGGCAAGATGGTGTTCCCGTTCGTCGACATCCGCGAGTTGCAGGCCGACCCGATCCAGACGCTCAGCCGCAAGGAACGCGTGATGCTGGAGGCGCTGTCGAAGGGCCTGACAAACCGAGAGCTGTCGCGCGAGCTCGGAATCTCCATCAACACCGTGAAATTCCACCTGTCGAACCTTTATGACAAGCTGTCGGTCAAGAACCGGGCGCAGGCGATCACGTTCTTCTACTCGTCCAGATTGCCCGGGCAGTCCGAGTAATCTTGTTTCGTGTGCATTTCATCATGCGCAACAAAATTTCTTGACAGATCGGGATTTCGCCTGTCTGCCTGACCGACATCTTGAACCCGCCAGACTCCAGGAGTGGCCGACATGAGCTTTCACCCCATCGAACAGGCGCCCGGACGCCTAAACCGCAGCGAATTGGCCGTCCCTGGCAGCCAGCCGCAAATGTTTGAAAAAGCAGCGCAATCCGACGTCGATGTCATCTTTCTCGATCTCGAAGACGCGGTCGCCCCGGACGAGAAGGAACGGGCGCGCAACAACATTGTAAAGGCCCTGAACGAGGTCGATTGGAACAGCAAGACCATGTCGGTGCGAATCAACGGCTTGGACACGCATTACATGTATCGCGACGTCGTCGATGTCGTGGAACAGGCAGGGGAGCGGCTCGATTTGATCATGATTCCCAAGGTTGGGACCGCCGCGGACGTCTATGCCGTGGACATGCTGGTGACGCAGATAGAGGATGCGACGGGGCTGACAAGGCGCATCGGGTTCGAGCATATCATCGAGACCGCCTTGGGCATGCAGAATGTCAATGCAATCGCCGGTGCATCAATGCGTAACGAAAGCCTGCATTTCGGGGTTGCCGATTATGCTGCCAGCATGCGGGCCCGCACCACCGTGATTGGCGGCGTGAACGAGAATTACGCAGTGCTGACCGACCCGGGCAGCGACGGATCCCGGCAGGTGCATTGGGGCGACATGTGGCATTCAGCCATCGCCAACATGGTCGTTGCCGCCCGCGCCAATGGCCTGCGCCCCATCGACGGCCCGTTTGGGGATTTCAGCGATCCCGAAGGCTACAAAGCCGCCGCCTATCGCGCCGCCGCTCTTGGCTGCGAGGGAAAATGGGCCATCCACCCCAGCCAGGTCGCGCTGGCCAACGAGGTGATGAGCCCGACCGAGGCCGAGGTTGACAAGGCCA
>VXPN01000466.1:6352-7909 GCA_009839535.1 Boseongicola sp. SB0662_bin_57
GTCGCGCTGGCCAACGAGGTGATGAGCCCGACCGAGGCCGAGGTTGACAAGGCCAACCGCATTCTTGCGGCCATGGCGGAGGCCGAAGCGGCGGGCAAGGGCGCAGTGTCACTGGACGGTCGGCTGATCGACTATGCCTCGATCCGGCAGGCAGAGGTCTTGGTCGAAAAGGCCAGACAGATCGCAGCCTAATGGGTCAACAAGTCCCGCGAAATCTCGCCCGCTCCCTGCTCGAAATCGGGGTGCGGGCGGCTGTTCCTGCCGCTGCGGCCCACGCGGCGCTGCGCCGCGGTCCGATAGCACGGCTCGTGGATGGTCGCTTTTTCCTGGTTGCGGTGGACAAGGCTGCCTGCCCGATGATGAAGGCCGTATTGACGCACATCCCAAGCGGTGCACCGGTCAGTGTGCGATTGCTTCCCTCGGATCGAGACACTCGTGGCCGAGACTCTCCGCAACCGCAGCGTGGGTGATGCGGCCGGCGTGGACGTTCAGTCCGCCCATCAGGTGCGGGTCATCTCCCAGTGCCTTGCGCCAACCCTTGTCGGCGATCGCCAGCGTATAGGGCAGCGTGGCGTTGTTCAACGCCTGGGCCGAGGTGCGTGGCACGCCGCCTGGCATGTTGGCGACGCAATAATGCACGACCTCGTCCACCACGTAGACCGGTTCGTCGTGGGTTGTCGGACGGGATGTCTCGAAGCAGCCTCCTTGATCGATCGCAACGTCGACAAGGACCGAGCCGGGCTTCATCCGGCTCACGAGTTCGGCAGACACCAGTTTCGGCGCCGCCGCGCCGGGAACCAAGACGCCGCCGATCACCAGGTCTGCCGCGATGCAGTGGCGCTCGATGGCATCGCGGGTCGAGAACACGGTGTTCAGCGGCCGGCCGAACTGTTGCCACAACCGGTTCAACTGGCTGATGTTGCTGTCCAGCACCCATACGTCGGCACCCATGCCGAGCGCGATATGGATGGCGTGGGTTCCGACGACACCGCCGCCGATGACGACAACCTTGCCGGGATCGACACCCGGCACGCCGCCCAGCAGGATGCCCAGGCCGTAATGGGTCTTCTCCAGGTAATATGCGCCTGCCTGGACCGACATGCGGCCAGCGACTTCCGACATCGGCGCCAGCAGCGGCAGGCCGCCGGACGGCGAGGTGACGGTTTCGTAGGCGATGCAGGTCGCACCGCTGTCGAGCAGATCCTCGGCCTGATCCGGATCGGGCGCAAGATGCAGGTAGGTGAACAGAATCTGCCCCTGGCGAAGCATCGCGCGCTCCGGCGCAAGCGGCTCCTTCACCTTGACGATCAATTCGGCCTCGGCGAACACCTCGGCGGGCGAATCGGCAATGGATGCCCCGGCCTCCTCGTAGTGTGCATCGGTCATGCCGATGGCCCCGCCCGCCCCGCTTTCCACGACGACGCGGTGGCCGTGCGCGACGAGTTCGCGGACATTGCCGGGAATCAGCCCGACCCGGTATTCGTGTATTTTCGTTTCCTTGGGAACGCCAATGAGCATGTGAGCACCGTCTGGTGAACCGAGCGTGACGCACGAGCC
>VXPN01000464.1 GCA_009839535.1 Boseongicola sp. SB0662_bin_57
CGCTCGGGCTTCGCCCTCGCTCGCTGCTGTTGCACCTCAGAGTGGAACCCGGGTCATGATATTGCTCGGGATCAAGTACAGCTGCTTTGATGGCGTGGACCGCCACAAACGAACATAGGGCCCGATTTCCCGGACCCCATATCGGCCGGCTCGGCCGACCCTGGAGCGTAATGCTCTGATGTGTATAGATATGTCATTGTCAGCCCAACGTGTCAGCATGAATTTCATGGCACAGCATGGAACACCGTTGGAGTTTCGATTCGGAGCGTGACCAGGCGGTGAAGCGTCACCCGCGTCAACCCCTCGCGGGCTGCGGCGAATTGACGGCGGCTTGGGTAAGCACGTATATGATCGCCCAAGAAATGGTCCATTTGAAACAGTCTGGTCCAATGCGCATGTGGCAGCATTGACGACAATTTCCGAACGCAGGCAGCCACGCGAGCTTGACGCTGGATGGCGCTTGCCGACCATTCTTTGCCGCGTCGAAGTCGCGGGCTCATGAAGCGCGAACGGAAGGCGGAAGGTGCCCACGGACCGCGCTTCCCCTCCGGGCGCGGTTCGTCGATCTACACGATGCCTTGGCCCGCCAGGAATTTGCGCAGCATTTCCGCACACTGCTCCGGCTGCTCCAGTTGAAGCAGGTGCGACGCCTCGGGCACAAAGTCATAGTCGACGGCGGAAACGTGACCCAGGTCAAATGTGGGGAGATACGTGAAGGGAAGCGTGGGGTCGGCGCCGATGACCTTCGTCGGGCAGGTCAGCGTCGTCAAGTCCAGCAAAGGCGAGAAACTCCTCACGTATTCCGCGATCTGGGCTTCGTACTCGCGAGGACAGCAGAGTTCATGTCCCTCTCCGTCAGCGGCCCTGCGGAGAGTTGATCGTGCCATGAGTTCTCGCACCCCTGGAACAACACGGGCGAATCCGGGGAAGATCGCAAGGAGTTCGGCAAATTGCTGCTCGGACTTGAACCGCACGGTCCGGTTCCGGATCATCGCGGCCATTCGCTCCGCAGACTGGATGAATTCCTGCTCGCTGGCAGTGGGCTTGCACAGCGGCGGATCGAACAGAACCAGCGCGGAATAGGCATCGCTGAAGGACAGGAGCGTTATCAGCGCCGAAAGAGAATGGAACACGCCGACAGTCGGCTTTTCGCCGCATTCCCGAACGACGGCAGAGAGAATTGTGTCATGGTCGGAGATCAGCGTCGGAATGTTGTGATTCTGCTGGTCACCGACCTTGTTGTTCCCGTGGTTCCTGAGGTCATAGACCATCAGGTCGAAGTCGTTGGCCAGCAAGGACCAGAACGGATAGTAAGGATCGACGGCGAGACCGTTGCCATGGCTCAGCACGAGCCGAGGACCGGATGGATTGCCGTGTCGGCGCACTGTCGTTACGGTCCGCTCGTCCAACTGGACATCAAGTGTCGAAAGAGGGGCCGGCACCTGCCAAAGTGTCTCTTCCGGCGTGGACAGCAGATCGGATTCCTGCCGATCAGGGCCTTCGACTGGAACGCTGTTCGAAATCACGTCATGCGAGCCTGACTGGCCGAAGCCGGGATGGATTCACGAAATCTTCGCACTGGTCGCACGATTTCCTCGGCACGGTCTGAAATTGACGCCGGAACTCTCGTGCCGCGAATTGGTCCACGAGCACGGCTTCGAGCAATTCAAGGGTGGGACCTGGTCATTTGAAGTCGGGAGCGATGCAGGACGCATGCGCTCCCTGACTCTCCGTCAACCGCGTGCGTCGATGAAGTTCACTAGATCCCGCAGGGTCTCGAATTGCCGGCACTCTTCAGCGGCCAGTCCGAGACTGAACTCTTCGTTGACAAGCTTGAAAAATGAGACGCAGTCCACCGACGACACGCCGGAGTCGACGAGTTTGGCGTCAAAATTGGGCGCGCGGCCAACGTCCAGATTGTCGTCTATGATCTTCTTGATGCGGTCTTCAGTTGATGACATGAGAAATTGCCTCCTCGATTAGAGATTCGACAGACGTGCATCCACGCCCGCTCAATAGCGCTCCCCGAATCATGACACGAGGAGCCGAAGCCCCGGGCCATGGAAGCGGTTCGGGAATTATAAGGGTTTCGACGGCTCTGAAAAGCGCCATTTGACCCGGCCATGTGCGTTCGCGGTCCTGGAACGCGTCCGGCGCTCCCGCGCCGTTCTTCGGCAGCCAGGGCGACGGATCGAGTTGATGTCCTTGGGACGTGCCGACGTGTCCGGTTGATCGTCGGACGGACACATCCGCCGCTGAGGCCGCGCCCGCCACTCGTGATCCCGCACGACCCCCGTCACTCGCGCGGACACCTCGTTCGATGGAAGGTGCCCGGCCGGACGAGGTGGCCCGACGGGCGGCCAAGTCATGCGTGGGTCCCTCACCTTTCGCCTCGGGCACAGTCCTCTCGTAGACAACAAGCTTCCTTGATGCGCTGACTTGGCGCGCAATGCGCCCGCGACATTTTGTCTTGCCTTATGGCCGATGTCCGTTGCAAGGTTTCGTCAGAGGCGTCGATCTCTGCCCGGCCGATGACGATGCGGCAGGCGGGCTTCGTTGCAGGGGCGATTCCGTCATCGCGCCTCGCGCCCCGGGTGCGCTGGACCGGGGCGCTGCGTCACCGCCATTGGTGGCTGACGAAATGACTGCAAGTGGGATTCCCTGCAACAGCAGAAAGGAGAGCGCGTCATGGCAGAGAAAAGACCGGAAACGCTCGTGGCAGACGCAGGGCTGATGAAAGGCCTTCATACCGGCATGGGATTCGCGGCGAAGGGGATGGTCGTCGCGTTCGTCGTGTTCACGATTCTGAATGTCGATTTCGCCAACAGCGTCTACCAGGCGATCCGAGGCTGGATCGAGGCGTCGCTGGCGTGGTACTACATCCTGATCGTCGTGTTCATCATGGCTGTCTGCTTCTACCTCATGTGCTCGCGGCACGGATCGATCAGGCTGGGAGACGACGATGCCAGGCCGGAGTTCAGCAATTTCTCCTGGTTTGCCATGCTGTTCTCCGCGGGCGTCGGCATCGGCATACTGTTCTTCGGCGTGGCCGAGCCGATCTTCTATTTTGACAACTCGGGTGCATTCGGATATCCCAACAATCCGCACGCGGATGCGGTCGGCGTGGTCGACATGAACATGAACCGCGCCGTCCATGCAATGCGCGTGACCTATTTCCACTGGGGATTCCACGCCTGGGCCATCTACGTGATCGTCGGGCTGTGCCTCGCCTATTTCGGTTTCCGCAAGAAGCTGCCGCTCACGCTGCGCTCGTCGCTCTACCCGATCATTGGCGACCGGATCTACGGCCATATCGGGCACGGCGTCGACCTTCTGGCAGTGTTCGGAACGGTCTTCGGAGTCGCCACGTCGCTCGGCCTCGGCGTGACGCAGATGGCAACAGGGCTGAACGTGCTGTTCGGAATCGATCCAGGCATCGCAACGCAGCTCATCCTGATCTTGGTCATCTCGATCGTTGCGACGCTGTCGGCCGTGTCTGGCGTCGGCAACGGCATCCGCATCATATCGGAGTGGAACATCTGGCTGTCCGTGGCGCTGCTGGCGTTCTTCCTGTGCTTCGGGCCGTTCAAGTGGCTGCTGGGCTTCTTCGTGACCTCGATCGGAGACTACCTGTGGAACTTCATCCCGATGGGCTTCTGGACAGCTGGCACCGAGCGGGAAATCGCCTGGCAAGGCGGCTGGACGGTCTTCTACTGGGGTTGGTGGATTTCCTGGGCGCCCTTTGTAGGCATGTTCATCGCCCGCATCAGCCGCGGCCGCACGATCCGAGAATTCATGGTTGGCGTGATGTTCGTGCCCACCACGATCTCCTTCTTCTGGCTGTGCATGTTCGGCGGCAATGCCATCTATATGGAACTGATGGCCGAAGGTGGCGCAGGCACGGCAGGCATCGTTGAACTGGTGCGTGCCTGGAACCTGCCCGCGGCGCTCTACGGCACCATTGACGGGCTGACCGAACTCGCGTTCCTGCAATGGCTGATGGCGGCGTTGGCGACACTGCTGCTGGCGACCTGGTTCATCACCTCATCGGACTCGGGCACCCTCGTGATCACCACAATGCTGTCCATGGGCAACGACAGCCCGCCGCAGCGTTTCCGGATCGTGTGGGGTCTCGGCGAGGGCTTCGTTGCCGGAGTGCTGCTGCTGGCCGGTGGCCTCACGGCGCTGCAGACGGCATCCATCGCCGCAGCGTTGCCGATCTCGGTCATCATGCTGTTCATGACCTACGGTCTGCTGAAGTCACTGTCGGAAGACAACGCCTATGTGCCCGCAAAGGCCGCGGCATGAACGGTGAAGGTTCGCCCGCCTGAAGCGGGCGGTGCTGACGGACGTCGGCGAAATTGGCCGGCGGCCCAAGCCGGAAACGAGGTCACTGACCGCGTGCAGGCTTGGGCCGCCGGACATTTCAGGCGCAATTCCGTTGATTCAGGAACATGATCAAGCCGTCGGACCCAAGGGTCGTCAGGTGCCGGCCGCGCCTGCCCCACCGTGCCGCAGCAGCTGAGTGAACGATCGTCTTGCGTTTCGCTGACGATAGGGCAACGGACGGCGCCGCGCCGCCAATCAGGCCGGCCTTGCGCTTGGTCGCGTCAACGTCCTTGGCCTCGTCCTCGACCGGCCCGGGTGGCAAGGTCAACGACGAGCCTGGCGTCTCGCGGACGCTTGGGCGCAGCGTTCATGTCCCGCCCGATCAGTGACCACCTTCGACGGCTTTAGGCCACCGATGCCGCGTCGTCAGAGAAACACGGTGGCGCGTCAACAACGCCGGGGTCACTCTCACAGTTGCGCAGCATCCTCGCCTTGTCCCGTGATCCGGCCAAAGTAGTCGGTCGCCTGGGAGCAGGACGCTAGCACAAGAACGGTCGCGATCAGGGCAAAGTACTTCATTATGTCGTCTCCTTCTTTTGTCCAAGCAGACTGGCAAGCATGCCGGTCCGCCCTTCAACGCCAGACATGCGACCTTCGAGACGAGGCACACGATCTGACATCGTTTTCATGTTGCCATGGATGTTCCATAGACACGAAAGAATTGCAACAATCCCGCCAAGCGCAATCCAGTCAGTCGTGATGTTCGTGCTTTCTCGTCCTGCCCGAAAGCAACGCGATTATGCAGTTGGACTGAAACGGTGGAACATGACGCTTTCTGCGCAATCCAGAGGGGCGGGTTTCCCGCCGATCTTCGACACGGCAATGCGTGTCCTCGCCGCGAGGCCCAAATGACAGTGCCATACAGAACGAGATGCCGGGACTGGCGCATCTGCACGGCGAGGGGCGTTTGCGTTGGCAACCTCTACTGATCCGTGAAATCAGCCGCTGGCTGGAACGCACCGCGTTTCAGTCAACGATATTCCCAAAACGAAATTCAAGCTGACGCACTACCTCGGGTCTGCCACTCCCCCGCCTTGGCGCCATCTTGCAACCGTGCAGACTGCCTATTTCCGCTTGCAGGATGCGCACCGCTTTCCGGAACCCCAAGGCCGATATATGCTGCGGTACCGAGGAGTCGCTTCCGGTGCGGGCGCACGTTCGTTCAAGACGCGGAGGAGTCGTTGCAATGACGCTTCCACATTTCATTTTGGCGAAACGTGGGCTGCGGCCAGGCAAAGGTGCCGCTTCCACGGCCTTCGGCGCCTATCGCGATCCGGCCTGCAGCGGTGGCGTTCATGGATGATTCCTTCCATTGGCGTCGGTTCCACGCATCGGAAGCCGCCACGGTCTTTCACGTAGATCTGTCACGCCATGCATCCCGCGAAAGGGAGGCAATGGACTGGCTCGACGAAGCGGAGCGGTCGCGTCAGCGCCGGTTCGTGCATCCCCGGCCGAGCCGCGAATTCACCCTATGCCGAGCGGCGCTCCGATCGTTGCTTTGCCGCGAACTCAACTGCAGCAATCGCGTGCTGTCGTTCGGGATTTCGAAATTCGGCAAGCCGTTCGCCCGCGTGAACGGGTCTGCGGCACCAATAAGCTTCAACGTCAGCCATAGCGGACGGCACGGCCTGATCGCCTTGGCGCCCGAAGGACGAATCGGGGTGGACGTCGAGGAACGTTCGACCAAACGCAACCTCGACGTCTGCATCCGGTTGCTCTTCGCCCCGGACGAACGGGCGGAATTCGAGACCGTGTGCGCGCAGGACAAGGTCAAGCTGTTCTACCGGCTCTGGACCCTGAAAGAGGCGATGATCAAGGCTGTCGGTGCCGGGCTGTCGATCGATACAGCGAAATTCGAGATTCCGCTCGCAATGGTCCGAGGTGGAAAGAGCGGCATTTTCCGGTTCCCGGACACCCCGGCGGTGGCATGGCGCCTTGAGAACATCGGCAATGCTGAGTTCGCCGCGGCCATCGCCCATGAGCACGACGAGGCACTGGGGGAGATTCGGTGAGTTGGACCGCTGTCCCGCGGAGATCTCGTGAGAAGACGGCCACGTCCGGAGCCGTCCGACATCCTGCCGTCGTGCCCTGGGTGGGTGCAGGAGATCAAGCACGACCGTTGTCGACGTCGAAGTACGAGACACACGATCAACCGGCCGTCCGGCCCGCACCTGGCCCACGCAGGACTGTTCGAGACCGCCGAAAGGCTCCCGTGGCCCGGCGGACGGACGTTGCGCCTCCGCGCCATTTGAGAAAATGTCATGAACGAAAGTTCAGGTGGGAATCGAGGCTTGGAAAGACGCGATGCAATGCTGTCAAGGAGGCGCTGGTCACCCTCCTGGAGATGCCTGCCGAAATGGAGGCGATGCAAGAGCTCATGCCTCCGAATGGCGATTGCATTCTTGGAGGGGCGGAGTGACACATTCGGTCGCCGAATTGACCGTCGGTTCGCTGATTTCGAACGGCATCGACACGCTCTATTGCCTGCCCGGGGTTCAGCTCGACCCGTTCATGGATGCCTGCTACGACAAAAGGGACAAGCTGCGGATCATGCACACCCGCCACGAACAGGGCGCGGCATACATGGCCATGGGAGCGCAAGTGGCGACTGGCCGTCCCCAGGCGTATTGTGTCGTACCTGGCGCAGGGTTCCTGAACTCGACCGGCGCCCTTTCGACCGCACACGCGATCCATTCGCGGGTTCTTGCCTTGATTGGCCAGATTCCAACAGACACGATCGGCAAGGGATTCGGCGTGCTGCATGAAATTCCGGACGAGCTCGGCATTTTGGCGCGGCTGACAAAGAAGGCCTCGACGCTTGGTCGCGCAGAGGACACGGCTGACACCCTTCGAGGCACATGGCGTGCCCTGAAATCGGGGCCGCCGCGACCGGTCGGCCTGGAGATCCCGGTGAACCTCTGGAAGTCAGACACAGGCTTTGCCGGCGAATTGAACGTGAGCGCCGAGCCGGGCCCCGCCGTCGACCAGGACGCAGTGGCCGAAGCCACAAAGCTGATGCAGTCGGCCATGTCGCCCTTGATCGTGGTTGGCAGCGGCGCGCTGGATGTCAGCCAGGACGTGCGGCGACTGTCAGAGGCGCTTTCCGCCCCAGTCGTCGCCTTTCGAAACGGGCAGGGCGTGATGTCCGCAGACGCACCATTGCACATCACCATGCCAGTCGCGCATGCGCTCTGGCCCAAGGTCGACCTGGTGATCGGGCTTGGGACGCGCCTGCAATCGCAGACCATGGCCTGGGGCGCGGATGACGACCTGAAGATCATTCATGTCACGATTGATCCCGAAGAGATCGGACGGATCAGAAGCCCAACGGTCGGTCTCTGCGCCGACCTTGGCGATGCGCTCCCTGCCCTGCTGTCCGAACTGGAAGGCAAGGAAGGCAGGCACGACGATTGGGTCGAAACGGTGCTTGCGGAAAAGGTCCGAGTGAACTCAAGGATTTCCGCCCCCCGTTCCACTCTGAAGTGCAACACCTGATGTAGTGTTGCGAGGCGTCGGA
>VXPN01000153.1 GCA_009839535.1 Boseongicola sp. SB0662_bin_57
GCGCTTCGAGCGGGAGGCGGTCGCGCCGACGGGCGGAGAACGTCCCGAACGGATCCACGCCTCGTTCGACGGCCGGGCGGGCACGCGCGAGGCGAAGCTTCTGCGCCTCTGCGAGATGGCGCCGGACCCGAAGACCGGCAAGGCGACGACGGTGCAGGGGAGCGTCACGCAGTCGGCGGCGATCGACAGCGCGGCCGCTCCCGAACACGGCACGTCCGCCTTCGAGGCGCGTCTCCGTCGCGAGGCGCAGAGGCGCGGGGCGCATGACGCGCGGGAGGTCGTGATCGTCTCGGACGGTGCGCCGTGGATCGAGAACACGGCGGACCGGGTGTTCGGCACCGGCAACGTGAATTGCATCCTGGACCAGTTCCATGTCCTTGAGACCCTGCGGGCCGCGGTCCGGGCCATGGAGCCTGACCCGGCGGAGGAGGAGCGGCGCTACGAGCGGCTGAAGCAGCTGGTCAAGGCGGGCGAGGTCGAACCGGTGGTCCGGGAGCTGTCGCGGCACGCGAAACGGCACGAGGAGGTCGCGAAGTGCGTCGGGCACTTCCGCAAGAACCTTCACAGGATGCGCTACGGCGACTGTAGCGCGAAGGGCATGCCCGTCGGGTCCGGGGTCATCGAGGGAGGCTGCAAGTCGGTGATCTGCGGGCGCATGAAGAAAGGCGGCGCCCGATGGTCAATGACGGGAGCCAACAACATCATGGCGCTGAGGTGCTGCTCGCTCAACAATCAGATGACCGACCTGTTCGACTGGCGGCGCGCTGCTTGAGCGGGATAAATCCGGACACACCCATCCGCCTCCGGGCCCGTCCGTGCCCGGAGACGGATCTTGCAAGAGCAACAGTTGAGGCACGACGACCTCCCGGGTGCGGGACCGCAACCCCCGCCCGCGCCCTTCGTCGTCGTCGACCCGGCGCGTGACGATGCCCTGTACGCGCTGGCGATGGCCCGGCCCGGCTCTCACGGCGCCTGGTTCGAGATCCCGGACGGCAGGCGAATGTCGCTCGACTTCAAGTGCAGGTCGCGCTGCGGGAAGGGGAACTGGATGCCGTGCTCGTGGAACAGATCCCAGACACGCAGCAGCAGCTCGCTGATGACGTTGGCTCGCCCCTTTGCCGGGTCGTTGATCCAGATACGTATCTCGAGGTCTACGGAGCTTTCTCCGAAGCTCCTGAGCAGGCATCGAGGGGGCGGGTCGGCCAGCACCCGCTCGACCCCGGCAGATGCCTCGCGGCACAGGTCCATCGCGAGCCGCACGTCGCACTCGTAGGAAATTCCAACCGGGACGCAGAGCCGCACCGCGCTGTCGCTGTGCGACCAGTTCTCGACGCGTTGCGTGATCAACTCCTCGTTCGGGATGAGGTATTCGACGCCGTCGCGCGTCCGGACCGCCGCATAGCGTGCGCCGAGCGACGCGACCCAGCCATAGGTGTTGCCCACTGCAATGACGTCATTCGGCTTGATCGACTTGTCCATCAGCAGCAGAAGGCCGCTGATCAGGTTGGACACGATTTTCTGCAGGCCGATCCCGACGCCTATGCCGAGCGCGCCGCCGAACACCGTAAGCGCCGTGAGGTCGATTCCCAGGCTGCCGACGGCGACCAGGAAGGCAAACGTCACGAGCACGATCTTGACGATCTTGGAAATCAGCACCTGGACCGTCGGGGTCAGGTTGTCCGACCGCCTGATCTGCCGCTCGAGAAGGTTGGAAAGCACCAGCATCGTCCACAGGAGAACCACAAGGGCCAGGGTGCCTTTCGCAATGGCGAGCAGCGAAATCCGCACCTCCCCGAAGGTCATTCCGATGCCGTCGAGCAAGGTGACCGTTGCGTCGAACAGTCCCAGCGCGACCAGGGCTGCCAGGATCCAGGCGGTCCAGGCGACCGACCGGGCCACCAGGTCGTTGCTGATGAAGCCCGACGCCAGCCGGATCGCAACCCAGGCGCCAGCCAGGCTCGCCGCGATCTGCGTCAGGCGATGGCCGAACAGTTGGGTTTGCGCCCCGGCTTCGACGGCGATCCACAGAAACACGAGGACGACGATCTGGGTGGACAGCGCAGAAAGGCGACCGACGAAGCCCTGCAACTCGGCATGCCGCGCCCCAAGCACCGATGCCGCAGAGATGGCACGACGCAGCCGCGGACCCAGCAGCTGGCCGAGCAGAAGCGCCAGAAGGATCAGCCCCGCCTGGGTCGCGTTGTCGGCCGACAACACGTGGGTTGCAAACCACTCTTCAAGGCCGGCCCGGAATTCTGGCAGATTCAGTCTATTGATAACCTCGTCCATCGAGTCGATCCCGGCACCCGCCTCCACTCTGGCGGCTGGCGCCGGGAATTTCAACTACGGCGGCAGCGGGATGCCTGGCCTTGCCGGTCAGTCCCAACGGCGCAGATCAGAAGTGATAGTTGAGCGTGGCGAACAACCGGTCATTGTTCCCGATTCCCCGAAACGGCGCTTGCCCGCCCGACTGGTAGGCCACCAGTCCGGTCGACAACTGGAGGGCGTCTGTCCAGGCGTAGTCGAACTGGAGCCTGCGAACGGCGCCGAGTTCTCCGGTCTTCCCGAAGGTCAGCGCAAGGAACGTGACATCCAGCGCGTCGTTCAGGAATGTGCGCTGGACCCGAAGAGCGGTCGCGGTCTCGTTGCGCCTGCGGTCATCGGGCGGCGAAGCAAGGCGGTCGTCGAAGTCGGAAATGTGGTCATTTCTAGCTTCAAGCGCGATGGCGGTATCGGCAAGTCCGGAGTATTCGACCCCTGCCAGCGTCGTGAGGCGCGAGAACGTCCGTGCGCCCGCATTGGAGAAGCGCAGGTCGTTGAAGAGCGCCGCCTCCGCCTTGATGAGCCAGCTTCCGCGCACGAGATTCCCGGCCGCGCCCGCCATCGTGATCCGGTTGTGATGCAGCCTCGGCTCTCCGGAAGGCGTTGCTGCGACGTGCGGCCGGTCGTCGAACATGCGTGCCGCGTACAAGGACATGTCCCACCCCGGGAACGTGCCGTTCAGCGCAAGCGCCAGTTCAGGAACGCCGAACGCATTGTCCGGTGTCGTGCGTTGCGGCAGTGCTTCCGTTCCGACGAAGAAATCGCTGCCGGGCACCGGAAGCTTGTCGAAGCGGCGTTCCGGAATGGCGATCATGCTGATTGACCAGGGGTCGGCGTAGCGGTCCAGCCGAAGTGCCGTGACCGGCAGCCGGTGGTCCTTGATATCGGTCAGGCCGGGAAGGCGGTTGTCGACGGGATTGAGCACATCCGTCACGCGAAAGAGGTCCGATCTGCCCCAGGCCAGGATCTGGCGGCCGACGGTGAGGTCGAGGTTTCCCGAAGCCGGTCCCTTGAGGAAGAACTCGTCGATTTCCGCCTCGCGCCCGTAGGCGTCGGAGAATTCCGATGAACGCCCTGCTTCGCCGTTCGCTGGGCCGGCCACAGGATCAAGCCAGAAATGCCCTTCGACGCGGGCCTTCCAGGCAGATCCGAGCCTGACGTCCGCTTCGATGTCCAGCCGTGACTGCATCGACGACAGGCCGCGATGATCAACGCCGGAGGGCGGCGGGGCGTCATGGGCGACATTGATCACGAGCCGGTGGCTGACGCGTGCCCCGAACCGAAGCCGGGCGGGGGGCTGTTCGGGAGGGGGCGGCTGCCGCGATGCCGGACCGACATCGGTGTCGAATCCCTCCAGTGCAGTCAGGATGTCATCGGGCGGTTGAAGCGTCGGCGCGTCGCCGAATCCCTCCAGCACCCGGCCAAGGTTGTCCTGGGCGAGGACGGGGCCGGCTGCCAGGGTCAGGACAAGGACGGCTCGCAGTGTCATGACAACGTTCAAGGACCCCTTTCGAGCTGCCGCAAGGTGAAGAGGCCTTCGTCCAGGTCCTGGTTGTAGCGGACGCCTTCGAATCGCAGCACGGTGCGATGCCGTGTCTTCTCGTTTCTCACGGTGCGCATGTCGAGCTCGACACGCGTCCAGATGCCGTCGATCCGTTCCAGCCCCGTGATGTCGAGGTATTTCAGCTCGCCACCCTTCGTCAGCCAGTGGACCGCCCGCACAACCACGTCGATGTCCTTGCGGACGAACATCACCGACTTCGCATAGCCGTAGCGCTCCCTGACCGAGGCCGACGCGGGCGTCGCCTCGATGAGCCAGGCGGGATCGCCGCGAACGTCACGTTCGCCAAGAAGCCTGTAGTTCCACTCCTCGGTGACACGCCGCGTCATGTCCGCGTAGGAGAAGTCGGTGCCCATGAATGACTGTGACTTGCTGGCGCCGGCGATCCGCTTCGTCTTTCGCAGTTCAGGCAGATAGAGCCACTGGTCGTCATCCCGGTTCGGGTCCCGGAAGTCATGGGTCAGGAATCCCGTGTTGCGCACGTTCGAGGGCGAAAGGAAGAACATGAGGTTGAGCGTGTCCTGGCCACGATCCTTCATGAACGTCTGGAGCTGGCGTGTCCTGGTGCTTCCGTCACGGTCGATCAGCGTCATGGACATGCGGGCCGTCCGATTGTCGCCGTCATCGACGGCATCGGCCCGGCGCATGATGCTCAGTGCCTGATCTTCGGCGGCCTGCGCTGCGGGCAGCGGCAGAAACATGCAGGTGATCAGGACAAGTGCGGACTTCCTCATTCGGCTTCTCCCAGTTGTGCAATTGCTTCCGGACGCTTCAGGCTGCGGTAGCGAAGGGCCATGAGCGCCGGTGCAAGAACGAAGTCGGCGGCCAGCGCGGTCACTATGGTGATGCCGGTCAGGAGCCCGAAATCGACCAGGTTCCTCATGTCGGCAAGGCAGAAGATGAAGAAGCCGGCGGTCAGTACCGCGGATGTCAGCAGCATCGCGCGGCCCGAGGTCTGCAGCGTCTCGTGCACGGCGCGCTCCACGGAACCGGTGCGTTCGAGATACCTGTGAAAGTGATGCATGAAGTGGACCGTGTCGTCCACGGCAAGGCCGAGGGCGATCGAGCCGACCAGCATGGTGAAGAGATTCAGGGGGATCCCGGCGACCTGCATCAGCGCAAGCGTCAGGAGTATGGGCGTGAAGTTCGGAAGCATGCTGATCAGCCCGGTGCCGACGCGCCCTATGAGCGCGATCATCATCAGCGTGATCACGACGCCGGCGATGAGATAGCTGCGGGCCGCGGAGTGGATCGTGTTCTCAAGGGTTCTGCTCAGCAGGCTCATGATTCCGGTCACGGTGACGTCGGCGGCACTTCCGAACGCACTCGCAAACCGTTCTTCCACGTCCCGGATGAACGGCGGGTAGTGCAGGGTGTCCTGCCAGGGGACGCGCATGCTGAAGCGTGCACGGCTGAACCCGAAATCGACGAGATCCTCCAGGTCATCCGAGCCGGAATTCTCGAAGAGCAGGAATTCCTGCGGAATCAGCGCGGGATTTTCCGGGATGCGATGGAATTCCGCACGGTTCTCGTTCAGCGCCTGGTGAATCTCCTTCAGCAGATCGGCCACGGACAGGACCGCACCGACCTTGGCGGGTCCCCTCGACTCCGTCTCGATGCCCCTCTTCAGGGCATCGAGCCTGAGAAGCGTGTCCCGGTCGTGCAGGCCGTTCTCGGTTCCCGTGTCCAGCACGACCTCGAGCGATACCGACCCTCCGAGATCGCGGTCTATGGCGCGAGTCGCCTGGTGCACCGGCCAGTCGTCAGGCAGCCATGAAAGGACGTCGTGCGAAAACCGCAGCTGCACCGCGAATCCGAATGCAACCGTCGCCACCACAAGGAATGCGCAGACGATCGGCACGGCATTGCGAACACCGAATCTCGCGAATGCGGCCAACACCCTGTCCGTCAGGGCCGATGCCCTGTGTGGCGATGCCACGGCCTGCATGGCCCTCGACGGGATCAGTGCAAGCCCGGCAGGCAGCAAGACCAGGGTGTAGACAAGCGCGATCAGGATCCCGATCGCGGAATACCGTCCCAGGTCGGCGATCGGGGCGACGTCGGCGACGGCAAAGGAACCCAGGCCGGCGGCGGTGGTCAGGCTCGTCAGGAGGACCGGCAGCCCGGCATGGCCAACCGCTGCGACAATCGCCCGTTCCCGGTCAAGTCCGGCGCGGATGTTCCTGAAGTGAATGGCCAGCAGGTGAACCGCCGCGCCGACGCCCACGGCAAGCAGGAATGACGGGAGAATGACGATCGGCAATGTCACGGGGGTGGCGAGGTGGCCCATGAGTCCGAGCGTGCTCAGCAGCGCCAGCAGCACCACTCCAAGAGGAAGCACCACGGCCGCAACGGAGCGGAACATTGCGAACAGGAGAATCGCGATGACCGCGATCGCCAGCAGCACGGATCGCGCCATGTCTTCCTGAAGTGCCGACTTCAGGGATTCCATGACTGCCGGGGTTCCCGCGACATGCAGGATGAAGCCGTCCCGTCCATGCTCCGCCACGATTTTGTCGACGGCTTCGAACGCCCGTTGGGTCTCTTCGTCGCCCAGCCGCTCGCGGGGACCCGCGTCGGGGGGAGACTCGTCAAACAGGGCAAGCGCGTCGTCGACCGACTGTTCCTCGATTCCGGCGAACCTCGCCAGCTCGAGCGCGATCGTGGTCACCGTGCCATCAGGCGAGATCAGGAGGTTGCGGTACAGGGGATTTGCCAGCACCCGGAATCGAAGTGCCGCGAGGTCCTGCTCGGAGTCCGGCCATGACTGCAGGAGATCCTCGACAATCAGGAGGTCGCCTTCTCCCCTTGTGCTGCGTGCGTTGACCATGGAAGTGATGTGCGCAAGATAGGGCACACCCGAGGCAAGTGCGTCGTGGAGTTTCTTCAGTTCAGTCAGGGACCCATGGGTGAACAGCTCCTCCGGTTCGACGGAAACGATGATCACGTCGTCGCGGCCGAATTGGTTCCGAAACTCCTCGTACCGCTCCAGTACCGGATCCCCGGTCCGAAGAAAGGACTCGGTCGACGTGTCGACGACGAGATTGCGCAGCCCGGTCGCTGCAGCAGCGGTTGCAAGCAGCACGACGATGATTGCTGGAACTCTCCTTCGGCAGAGACAGGTCGCCGACGCTTCGAACCACCGCTCCACCCGTGCCTTGAACCTCGCCACCGCCACTATCCGTCTGGACCGCGGGTCGGCAGGCGGGTGCCGCACGTTACGTCCGCGACGCTTGCGGGCTGGCGATCTGCAAGGGCGATAGTGCGCATCGGCTATCCAATGAAGTCCGTATGGACGCCCGCAAGACCCTACCTTGGCGCGATCCGGCGAGTCAAACCGGGACCGATCGCCCGATGCGCCTCGACATCCCTCGCATGCCCTGGGCCGCCTCGGTCGTTCGTGGCCATGCCAAGCCTACCTGCATGTCGTCGAGGTCGCGCGACTCCCCGCCGTGGCCGGCAGATGGGAACTGCGTGCCCTCTTTGCAGCGGCCGCTTCCTCGCCCCGCGGCTTGGAGGTCTGCCACAAGCGCCCTCGCGCGACAGCGAGAGAGCCGCAGGTCGGAATGCCCAAACCAGCAACATCGACTTCCAGCCGCCACGCAGGTCTGCCTACTGCGCAACTGCATGACGCCCCGCTTCCCGTCGCGTTCGAATTCGACCGCATAGCTGGACGCGCGGGTTCGGGCGATCCTGCGGAGATCGCCGGTGCTTCTGAGAAAGACGGTGATCGGCGACCGGGAGAAAGAGTCAGCCCGATTGCAGGACGACGACATCGTCCAGGCGCTCGACATCGATTTTGACCGCTTCCGCCTCGCGCCGACCGAACCGCGCATGATCAAGCTCCGGCAGTCCGTTCGTGGCGGACGAATGGAACTTGGGAAGCTGAACGAAGAGTCCCTGCTCCCCGAGGCGAAGGTGTCGCTCCCTATGAATTGGGGATTACAAAGAAAGGTTGACGCCAATTCCGCCAGCCGATAGGCTCGCGGA
>VXPN01000507.1 GCA_009839535.1 Boseongicola sp. SB0662_bin_57
GCACGGTCCTGACAGTCTCGTCCGATGTCGTGACGGCACGGGCAAAGATGACAAGACGCTCAGGTTCGCAAAGCTCACGCAGCAGTTCCAGGACGCGGGCGAATCCGTCCGGCCGGGCCCTGGACCGAGGATTGTACAGGGCGCAGGCAAAGTCGGCCTCGACCGCGAGCCGAAGCCTCTTCTCGATCAAGGCCCAGGACTTGAGATTGTCGGAGAGGTTGATCGCGCAGAAGTCATGGCCCAGCGGTGCGCCCACCCGCGCGGAAGCGGCAAGCATTGCCGTGATGCCAGGGAGAACGCGGACGTCCAGCTCCCGCCAGGTTTCCGGTCCGGCCTCCATCGCCTCGAATGTTGCCGACGCCATCGCGAACACGCCCGGATCGCCTGACGAAACCACGATCACCCGGCGACCCTCTGCGGCCAGTCCCAGCGCAAGGCGCGACCGTTCGGCCTCCACCCTGTTCCCGGACACATGTCGGCGGAGCCCCTCACGCATGGGAACCCTGTCGACATAGCGGGAATATCCGACAACGTCAGTCGCCTCGGCCAGTGCCGTCCGGACCTCGGGCGTGATCAGGGCCTCGCCTCCCGGACCAAGACCCGCAACCGCAACCCACCCGCTCACGGCCGCCGCCCCTGCCCGTGCACCAGGATGATCGTGAAGTATGGAGGCACATGGCCTTCCGGCACATCGGCAAGCCGAGCGACCTTCTGATCCGCCATCGCGGCGCATTCGATCATCCAGGCATCCTGCGCGCATCCGGCCCGTTCAAGCGCGGCCCGGACCTTGGGCAGGTTGCGCCCCACCTTCATCACGACCAGTGCATCGGCGGCTGCCATGTGCCTCGCAAGGACATCCTCGTCGAGCGTTCCCATCAGAACGGTGAGGACATCATCGCCCCAGGCGATCGGCAAGCCGCTCGCCGTCCACGCGGCGGCCATGCCGGATATGCCCGGAACGACCTCGACCTGCACGAGGGCGTTCAGGCGCCCATGCAGGTGCATGAAGGAGCCGTAGAAGAACGGATCGCCCTCGCAGAGAACGACGACGTCCTCGCCACCCTCGGCGATGGCGGCCAGGTGCGCGGCGCAGCCGTCGTAGAATTCCGCCAGGGTCCGGTTGTACCGCGGATCGTCCAGGGAAATTTCCGTCGTCAGGGGATATTCCATTGCAAATTCGACCGCGTCCGCCGGAACCAGGTCGCCGGCCAGCGTCCGGGCGCGCCCTGCCCGCCCCTTCTTGCGAAAGAACGCGACGTGGCGGGCATTTGCCAGCAGCTTGAGCGCCTTCGCGCTCATGAGATCAGGTTCACCTGGCCCCAGGCCGACACCGTAGACCGTTCCGGTCATTCCACGGAACTCGCGATCGCGTTGATGGCCGCCACGGTGACGGCGCTTCCGCCCAGGCGCCCATCGACGATGCAACAGGGCACCGGCTGGTCCTTCCAGAGAGCCGCCTTCGATTCCGCGGCGCCAACGAATCCGACGGGGCAACCGATGATCGCGGCGGGTCGGGGGCAATCCGGATCCTCCAGCATGTTCAGCAGGTGAAAGAGTGCCGTGGGGGCGTTTCCGATCGCCACGAGCGCACCTTCCAGCCGGGGACGCCAAAGCTCCAGCGCAGCGGCCGAGCGCGTGTTGCCCGACTCGGCCGCGAGTTTCGGAACCGAGGGATCCTGAAGCGTGCAGACCACGTCGTTGGATGCTGGAAGCCGCGGGCGCGTCACGCCTTCGCTGACCATCCTGGTGTCGCAAAGTATCGGCGCTCCCGATTCCAGCGCCTTGCGGGCCCGGATCACCATGCCGTCAGAAAACCGCAGGAACCCGGCGAGTTCCACCATTCCCGACGCGTGGATCATTCGCACGGCGACCTGCTCTTCATCCGCGTCGAAGCGGGCGAGTTCGGCCTCGGCACGTATGGTCGCGAAGGACTGGGCATAAATTGCGGCGCCGCTTTTTTCGTATACGTGGGGCATCAGGGAAACAGCTCCAGAAGTCCGGCCTCGGAAACGCCTGTGCGGTCCGGCATGTCACCGACCGAACCGCCCCTGACAAGATCGAACATGCCGTCGCGCCCGACCAGCGTCACGTCGGCAGGCCCGGATCTCGCGCAACCCTTGGCGCAGCCCGAAACATGCAGTGTCCCGAGACCACGCTTCGCCAGCAGCCGTGCGATCGGTCTTGTCGGCACGGTCGCCTGCATGCACCGAGGCGCGCCCGGGCAGGCGGCAACGTCCAGCAGGAACGCCGACGAATCGTGAATGAAGGCCGGATGCGCCAAAGGCCGGACCGTCTCCAGGTAGAGGCGCCTTCGTGGCATGACCTGCACGCAACCAGGATCGGCCTCAGCAAGCAGTCCAGCGAAAGCGTCCACCGACATTGCGCCGAAGGGAACGCCGACAACCACGCCTTCCTTCGTGCGGCCCGGCGACCACACGTCTCCGCCATCTGCAGGCACTGCAAGCTGCCAATGCGCCGGCAGGGGTGATTTCGAGACATGCCGCTTCATTCGCCCGCTCTCGCCGCCGCCGGTTTCCACGAACCAGGCCGCCATTTCGTTCAGCGCGTCGAAAGCGCCAGCCTCGTCGATGCTCCACCCGCGCTCCGCGCCGTCGGCGCGAAGCAGCAGCCCCCCTTCTCCATCCCGTTCGAACCGAAAGTCCGCCGAGACGTCGTGCAGGACCGGCACCGTCCCCGTGTCGATTGCAATCCCTGACTTCGCGGGCAATTGCGGCAGTTCCGCCAACCGCAGCGCCAGCGAACGCTCCAGCCGGTCCGTCAGGTCGCCGGAAATCCAGAACGGCGTCACGACAATGTTTCGACGCGCCTCGATTTCCGGATCGGCATCGACAAGGTCCTCGGCAACGAGCGCGCGCAGCAGTTCGGCGTGCGCATCGTCCGTGACGCCCCTGATCTGAAGTCCGGCACGCGAGGTCAGGTCGATCAGGCCGTTTCCGGAGCGGCGCGCAAGGTCAGCCAGGGCGTTCGCCTGGTCTGCAGTCATCCGTCCGGACCTGGGCCGCATTCGCACCAGCAGGCCGTCACCCGACATTATCGGACGATGTGCAGTCGGGCACCAACCCCGGATGCCGGGCGCGTTCACTCCGCCGCCTCCAGGCCGACCCGGATCGAGTTCCGCCGGGTGCGCCACAATCCCGACCTGTGCAGCACATTGAAGCGCTTGCGCATGGCGGACAGAGCTTCCGGATTTGCCGTCTGCATGAACTCGGTGACAGAGGCATCGCCCAGGGTGGCGTCATAGTATGCGTCAAACAGATGCGAATCGACGACGTTCGCGAGATTCGCGAAGGCGGCCATGTGATCAAGCGTCGCTGCAATCTCGGCGGCTCCCTGGAACCCGTGTCGCTTCATTCCCGCAAGCCACCCCGGCTGCACCGCCCGGGCATGCACGACTCGTGCGACCTCTTCCGTCAGAGTTCGCGCGCGCGGACGGGCAGGGTCGGTGTTGTCCAGATGATAGAGCGCGGCGTTCCGTCCGCCAGTCACCGCCTTGGCCGCCGCGAAGCCGGCCTCATGCGCAGCATAGTCGGCGGCCAGCAGAAGATCCGTTTCGGGCAAGTCCTGAAGATGAACGAACGCGTCCGCCCCGGCCACTTGCGCCGCGAGCCCGTCCGGATCTTCAATGGCGCGGTCTCCGTCCATGGCCCACGCGCTCGCAGCCAGCCAGGCCGCGCCCGCATCGCGGCGCGCTTCCTCGGTGAGGTCCTCCCGCATGCGCTCCATGCCCAGGCCAAAGCTTCCCGGTTCCGGTCCGTAGACTCGGGACCCGGGCTCGGTTCCGGCAAAGGGATTCCAGTCCGTTGCCTCCTCTCGCGCCGCAAGGGCGCGTATGGCCCGCGAATGGAGCGCGGAGAGCGTGGGAAACACATCCCGGAACAACCCGGACACCCTCAGGGTCACGTCCAGTCGAGGCCATTCCAGTTCGGCGATTGGCAGCACCTCGATGCCGGAAATCCGCTCGCTGCCCTCGTCCCAGGTCGGGCGCACGCCGAGAAGATGCAGCGCCATCGCGAATTCCTCGCCGGCGGTCCGCATGGTTGCCGAACCCCAAAGATCCACGACCAGGCCCTTTGGATAGTCACCTTGTTCCTGAAGATGACGCCGCATGAATTCCCTTGCGAGCCTGACGCCCTGCGCATGGGCCGCCCGGGTCGGCACAGCCCGGGGATCCGTGGCAAACAGGTTGCGCCCGGTTGGCAAGACATCCCTTCGGCCCCGGTAGGGAGAACCGGCCGGCCCTGCATCGATGCGCCTCCCGGAAAGCGCGTCAATCAATGCCTCCCTTTCCGCCTTCACTGACGCGGCGACATCCGGGCGACCGAGCGCATGCATCGCAATCTGGTCGGTGGCGGAGTCGGTTCGTTCCCAAGCGCTCTCCCGTCCCCACACATGCAACCCGTCGCCGAACTGGCTGTCCTTCACGTCGCAAACAAAGCGGTCGATGCGGGTGATCGCTTCGGCGGCGCCTTCGGTTCGGTCGAGGCCAAGGGCCGAATCGAGCCCGATCGCCTCCGCCTCGGCACGGATGTCGTCCTGCAGGCGGTCGCGGCGACGCGGATCCAGCCCGTCGGCATTGGAAAACTCGTCCAGCAGCGCCTCAAGCCGAAAGAATTTGCGCGGCGTCTCGCTCCGGCCGACCGGCGGCGGCAAGTGGCCAAGCGTTACGGCACCGATCCGGCGCTTGGCCTGCGCAGCCTCGCCCGGGTCGTTGACGATGAACGGATACAGGACCGGGAGCGGTCCGGCCAAGGCCTCCGGCCAGCACCGGTCGGAGAGCGCCACGGACTTTCCGGGCAGCCATTCCAGCGTGCCATGGGCGCCGACATGGACCAGGGCATCGATGCATGCGACCTTTCGCAGCCACAGATGGAACGCGACGTACTCGTGGCGAGGCACCCGGGAAAGATCGTGGTACTCCTCGTCGCGCCTGTCCGCGTTGCCCCTCTCGGGCTGAAGGGCGACGCAAACCCGGCCACGTCGAACGGCCCGGAAATGAAACGCGTCATCGCGGACCGCAGCGCCGTTCCCGGGTTCTCCCCAGGCGGCCTCAAGGTCCGCGACAAGACGATCTGGCAATTCCGAAAGGGCAGCCTTGTATTCCGCGACGGACCACGAGATCGAATCCCGGGCCAGGGCCGTTTCAAGCCTGCCGCCTGATTCGATCGCATAGCCCGCGGCATCCAGGTCGTCCATGATCGCTTCCGCCGAGGCGAATGCGTCCAGACCGACTGCATGAGCCATTCTCCACGTCTTGCCTGGATAGGTCGAAAGCACGATGGCAAGGGAGACGTCGGACCGGGCCTTTGCTGCAAGGGCAACCCAGGCAGCGGTTCGATCAGCTATCGCCGCGATCCGGTTCGCGTCCGGTCGATGCGCCACGAGCCTCGCCTGCAGGTCCGCGTCCCAATCGCCGGGCTCCTTGAAGGATGCAACACCGGCAAAGATGCGCCCGTCCACTTCCGGCAGCACGACGTGCATTGCCAGGTCGGCGGGTGACAGGCCTCGCGCCGCGTCCTTCCACGCGGATCGGGTGGACGTGGCCAAGGCGACCTGAAAGACCGGGACGCCTGCAGCATCCAACGGCGAACTGCCGTCGGCGCCCTTGCCGGAAAATGCCGTCGCGTTGACGATGGCGACAGGCGACAGGGCGGCAATGCGACCACGGAGCCATTGCGCTGCGGCGGGATCCTTCAGCGAGGGGACGAAGAGGCCGAGCGCCGAATGACCGCGATCCCTGAACGCCTGCATGAGATGCGCAATCGGTGCGATGTCGGCGGCGGCGAGATAGGCCCGGTAGAACACGATTGCGACCAAGGGCTGGTCAGGGGCGCCAAGGCATTCCGCGTGACAGGAAGCGTTGCACTCCAGCATCGAGGGGCGTGCGAATGCGCTTTCAGGCGCGAAACCGGCGGCGGAATCCCCCGCCCCTCCGCGCGCTCCGTGTTCCGGCGTCCAGCACCCCCACGCCGGGATCGTCCGGATGCCGTCCACCGGTCCTGCATAAAGGCCGGCTGCCAGGGCCAGTTGCGCCAGGGCCGCCTGTCCGGCCACGGCCCCGCCTTCGCACACCAGCGCGTCAAGGCGCGCCAAGGTCGCGTGCGGAACGGTCGAGATCGCCTCAAGCTGCGCGTCCGGCCGACCGTCGCCGGGCAGGACCGCGAGCGTTGTCCCCCTGGATTCGGCCAGAGCACTCGCCTGGGCCAGTCCGTAGTCCCAATACGGCATGCCGCCGATCACGCGTATCAAGATGGCCTTGGCGTCCGCGAGCGTCTGCTCGACATAGGTGTCGACCGAAACCGGATGCCTGAGCGCGGCAAGGTTTGCGAGCCTCAGGCTCGGCAGAGGCGTGCCCTGCTCCCGTGCCCGATGCCAGCCGGCGGCGAAGGCTTGAAGATCGCTGTCCGAGAATGACAGGACCACGAGATCGGCCGGGGCCTGCTGGAGGTCGGTCGGAGTCTCGGTTTCCTCGAGCCCGTGGCTTTCCCGAAAGATCACGTGCACGTGCCGGATCTCCGTGCCGAAGGGTTCCGACCACGCACTGGCAGCATGTGCGCATGGCGACAAATGCGTTGCATGCCAATCATGGACGCCCGGACGAGGCTTTGCGCGCCCTGCGTCACTGCACGTGTTCCACCGGAACAAGGATTGACCGAATCGCTTCGGGATCGATGTCGTCGTGCTCCGCAATGACGACCAGACGCCCTTGCCTGTTCTCGCCCCGTTCCCAGGCCCGGTCGAACTGATGGCGGACCCGAGCGCCGACACCCTGGACAAGCAGACGCATTGGCTTGTCGCGCACCGAGGCATATCCCTTCACGCGAAGGACGTTCTGCCGCCGTGCAAGGCTCTCGATTCGCTCAACGAGGTCATTGGCGCTCTCGACCTCCGGAACGTCCACGACGATGGTGTCGAAATCCTCGTGATCATGCTCTGGCGCCCCGTCGTGATGCGACGGTCGCGCCGCCAGGTCGCCTTCGGCCGCCGCTTCGATGCCGAGAATCACCTGGGCGTCCGCCACGCCCTCCGACACCTCGATCACCGGAATTGCACGCGGTGCGTCACGCTCGATGATCGTCCTTGCCCGCGCCACGCCTTCGGGTCCCGCAAGGTCGGGCTTGGTCAGCAGGACGATGTCGGCGCAGGCAATCTGGTCCTCGAACACCTCCGAAAGCGGCGTTTCGTGGTCAATGCTGTCATCGGCGAGCCGCTGCGCGTTCACGCGGTCGATGTCGGGCGCGAATCTTCCCGCGGCCACCGCCTCGGCATCGGCCAGCGCGATGACGCCGTCCACCGTCACCTTGCTTCGGATTGCGGGCCAGTCGAACGCCTTGAGCAGCGGCTTTGGAAGGGCAAGGCCGGAGGTCTCGATCAGGATGTGCTCGGGCACGGGGTCAAGGTCCAGCAACGCGCCGATGGTCGGGATGAAGTCGTCCGCAACCGTGCAGCAGATGCAGCCATTGACCAGTTCGACAATGTTCTCCGCCGGGCATCCTGGAATGGCACAGCTCCGGAGAATCTCTCCGTCGACGCCCACATCGCCGAACTCGTTCACGATCACCGCCAGCCGATGGTCCTTGCTGGATTCGATGAGGTGGCTTATCAGCGTCGTCTTTCCGGCCCCCAGAAAGCCGGTAACGACAGTGACGGGAATCTTGGCGAGATCGCTCATTCGGCTGTCTCCACTGGTTCGATCGGCGGAACCCGGGCAATGCAGTTCTTGCGGAAATGCTCGGGGCGCTCCCGCCAGGGCACAAGCCCGTCTGGCGTCGCGCGATACCGTGCCACGCCATCCAGGATCATGTCGGCGCTTGAAGGGTCGAGATTGCCGTAGACGTATGTCCAGC
>VXPN01000415.1 GCA_009839535.1 Boseongicola sp. SB0662_bin_57
CATGCGAACCGTAAGGGATTGACCATGTCCCAGGGCGCAGACCCCCGTTTTCCGGCATGTCCTGCCGTTGGCCTCCAGAGACGGCTCCTGGCCGTCGAGCGCCTCGAACGCGTCCGCCAGGACCGTGCGGGCCATGTCGAAAACCATGTCGCGAAGCGCGCCCTCGGCTTCCAGCGGGTCGCTCCGGTACAGGGCCGCGACGTTCCCCGCCAGGCCGATCTCGGTGGCCCGCTCGACCAGGGCGGCGCCCGCCTTCGCCAGGCCGGCCCCGGCCGAAGCGACGGATCCGCTTCCGTCATCGATGTTGGCAATCGAGGCTTCAGGCTCTTCATCGGAGTGCTCCTTTCCGCCCCCGTCCAGGGGCGTTTTCAAACAGTTGCAGGAGCACTCTGCCACACCCGGAACCCAGGGCCAGGAACGCCAGCCGACGCGACCGACATGGAAAAGTCGCGGCCAGCGAGCCGAATTTTCGCGGATTCGGCCAGATCAGGGGCGATCTTTCGATCCGGCCCGAAAATTGTCGCTTTATTTCAGACCGCCGGAAAAGCCGCAGTCCGCCATAGCGAAATCACGCCCTGGGAGAGTGGGCGAAATTGCCCCGCGATTGCAGATCCATGTCACGCATGATCTTTAGCAAGATGGTGCAGAATGATCATTCAGAGGCAAAGGCACCTCTTCGACAGCTCTTGCGCATTCGGTCTCGGCAGTTGGACGAATCGTGCACCAAAAGGGGAGCGCCTGCGTCGTGAGCAGATCCATGCAGTGGTGATGCTCAGGGCTGGGCGGCGTCAGGCTGAAGCCGAGGGCCTTGTCTCGACGAGGGCAATTCCATCGGATACGCATTACGTCGCTGACCAGACCCGGTCCTTTGCCCCTGCTGGATTCCATGGTCTGCCGTCACGTGTTCTTGGCATCCAGGACGAGCAGGAAGCCGCCAACATGCAGAGGTTGAAAGCGGTTGGTCGTCGCGCGTCAGTCGAGTTCCAGGCGCAGTTTCTTGTGCTTCAGCGGACCTGAGAAAGCCATTCGGGAACTGCAACTCGGATTATGCAAACATAACATTGCACGATAACGCAAGAAATGTTAGTGTTCGCAATTATGTTAGCACAGGGCGGAATAGAAACCAGGGAACTTGCAGCCAGGCTGCGGGACTATGTGCGGTCGTCCCTTCATGTGAGCCTGGAACTGGCACCATGGGCGAACGTGGGATCGTTGCCGGTCTTCCTGGCGAAGGAGTTCGGATATGTTCATGGTCGGCTCCTGTCCGCCAACTGCGTATTTGTTCTTGTTGGGCCTGAGGCAGACATGACACCAGCGGAGCTTGGGAGGCGGCACGACAGTCTGAAGCGCGCAACCGACGACGTGATCATCTTCACCTTCGATCACATGTCCTCCTGCAATCGCGCCCGCTTGATCGAGCGGGCCGTACCCTTTGTCGTGCCCGGCAATCAGCTCTACGTTCCCTCGCTGGCCGCCGATCTTCGCGAGCACTTCCGGGCCCGCCCTCCTGGGGCTGAAGACCACCTGTCCCCGGCCGCACAGGTCGTAACGCTCAGGCATCTTCTCCTGCTTGGGCATGACGACTGGTCGCCCGGCCAGTTGGCGAAAGATCTGCAGTATTCCGCAATGACCGTTGGACGTGCGTTCGAAGAACTGGCCTCGCATCGGCTGGCCAGGATCGAGCCTCGCGGCCGGAGCAAGTACCTCGCATTTGAAGCCGATCCGGCGGAGACATTCGCGGGTGTTCGAGACCTGCTTCGATCACCGGTCATCGCGAGCCACTACTTCACCAGCCGACCCCTACCTGAAGGGTCTGCAGGATTCCACGTTCCCGCGCGCCTTCCGCTCGGCGGGCTGACGGCCCTGTCAGAGCGGTCCATGATTGCGTCATCCGGCGTAAGGCACTTCGCCGTCGGCCCAGCGGACTGGAAAGCGCTGCGAGATGACAAGAACCTGTCTGAAGTCGCCATTGCCGAAGACGGGCAGTTTGCGCTTGATGTCTGGCGGTATGATCCTGTCGTCGTGACGGGTGAGCGCAAGACCGATCCCTTGTCTCTCTACCTGCAGTTTCGCGAAGACAGTGACGAACGGGTGGTGTCAGCGGCCAGGCACCTTCTGGAGCCATATCCATGGTTCCAGGACCAGATCGGTTCAGAGCCCACTTCGAGGGCCTGGAAGACAGCTATGCCCTGATTGGTGGCGCTGCGTGTTCCCTCATCTTTGACGAAGCCGGGCTCGACTTCCGGGCGACAAAGGACATCGACATGGTGCTCTGTGTCGAGGTTGTCGATGGCAAGTTCGCGACGGCGCTGAAAGCGTTTCTGGATGCCGGTGGCTATGCTGCGCGGCAGCGAAGCGAGGGTCGCCGCGAATTCCATCGATTCCAGAACCCAAAAGATGGAAGCTATCCCGCGATGCTTGAGCTGTTTTCGAACCGCGTCGGCATCCATGAGATCGAAGATGGAGACGAGTTGGCGACCGTACCCGTCGCCGACGACGTACTGGGCTTGTCTGCAATTCTTCTCGATCCGGACTGCCATGCAGCCCTTGTCGCATCGCGCCGTGCCATTGACGGTGTCCACGTCCTGGACGAATCCTTGCTGATCCCGTTCAAGGCCCGCGCCTTTGTCGATCTCTATCGCCGGCGCGAGGCGGGCGATCAGGCTGTCAGGCGAGATGACATCAAGAAACATCGAAATGACGTCTTCCGGCTCATCCAGTTGCTCCGAGCCGACCAGAAGGTTGCAGTCGCCGAGCCCCTGAAGACTGATTTGCGGGACTACATGGAAGCCGTCGGCACGATCGGCTCATTTGATCCCAGCCGCTTCGGCGTGCAGCTTGAGCCTTCCGAAGGGTTTGAACTGCTGGCGGACGTATACGCTCTTTAGCGAATCCGCGGTTGGAGATCGACCAAAGGCGCCTTCCGTCCGACATGACTCGCTTTGCCAAGGGCAAATGCGATGCGCCTGATTTCGCATCAGAGACCGTGCGTCGCGTTCACCGCCAGGGCTTTCCGTCGACTGCTCGTCGCGGTAAGTCGCGTCCATGGCCGAGGTTGCAGGCGAACGGATTGCCAAGGTTCTGGCTCGCCACGGCGTTGCGTCCCGCCGCGACGCCGAACGGATGATTGCGGCAGGTCGCGTGACCGTGAATGGCATGTCCGTAGAGAGCCCTGCACTGAACGTGCGTGAAGCCGACAGGATCACGGTTGACGGAAAGGCGCTTGGCAACCGCGAGCCGGTTCGCGTCTGGCTCTACAACAAGCCAAGGGGCCTGGTGACATCGACCCGTGACGAGAAAGGACGGCCAACGGTCTTCGACAGCTTGCCCGACACGCTTCCGCGAGTTGTGTCGATCGGTCGCCTCGACATCGATTCCGAAGGACTGCTGCTCTTGACAAATGACGGCGGAATCAAGCGCCGCCTTGAATTGCCGTCTACAGGGTGGGTTCGTAAGTATCGGGTTCGCCTGCACGGCAGGCCCGGCAAGGACAGCTTTGCGCCGCTCGCGAAGGGCATCGAAGTCGGCGGCGAGCGCTTTCGTCCCATGAGCGTGAGACTCGATCGCCAGCAGGGCGGGAATGCCTGGACGACCGTTGCGCTTCGTGAAGGAAGGAACCGAGAGATCAGGCGCGCGATGGAAGCCATCGGATTTTCCGTCAATCGCTTGATCCGGGTCAGCTACGGTCCGTTCCAGCTGGGCAAGTTGCAGCCGGGAGAGGTCATGGAGGTGCAACCGCGTGTGCTGCGCGACCAGCTTGGGAGAGCTGCCAAAGATGCCAGGTCAGCGTCTTGAAGGCGCTTCCGGAAACTTGATACGAGCTCCTCTTGATGACATGGAGTTGTCTCCGCGAGGTGCAGTGGTTCAGGTGCTTTCGAAGAGCCGAAGCAACGGTTCCATATTCGGTTCGGCGAGCAAAGGGCCGTGCGATTTCGGCACGCACCTGCGACAGCGCCGCCTAGAACGAAGTTCGGCAGCATGCGGTTCCCCGATGACATTTGAGGTTCGCGAACAGCGCGAAGACGCGCGATGCGCGGCCTTGGCTGGCTGCGCGATGTCCCGAGCGTTTGTCACATTCGAGCGTGCAGTCGACGGAGAGTGGAAGCCGTCCGGAGATGGCATGACATGACAATGACAAAACAGGACATTTGCCGGGCAATTGGCAATCCGGTCTGCTTTCAGAGCGGTGTTTCGTACTTTTCGGCCCGGAAGGTCATTTCCGTTCGGCTGGAACGCAACGTCCTTGTCGGCAGTGTCATGGGAACTGGAGACAATCACTATCGAGTCCAGGTCAAGCTTCATACCGATTCGAAGCGCCGATTGTCTGAAGTGGATGGCACCTGCAACTGCGAGGCGGGACACAACTGCAAGCATGTCGTGGCGGCCTTGCTCGAATATGCGCAACGAAGCGACGAACGCCTCCCCGCCACCGCGACCGCATCCAGAGTGGCGCAACCAGCCTTGCCCGGTTTCGGTGAAGAGAGACTGCCCGACGAGATCCGGACATGGCTTGACAGCCTGGACAAGGGGAAGCGTGCCTTGCCGACGAGGAGGGCGCTGCAAGCATCCAGCAACGGCGTGTTCTATGTCATTCGGCAAAGTCATGAAATTGGCAGCGTCGTGATTGCGCCGTTCAGGGCCGATTTGAAGAAGGACGGCAGCATCGGGAAGACCTTTCGGGAGCTTCATCCGGGGGAGCACGTTTCCAGCCAGGTAAATGTCACGCAGCTCGATGCAGCCGTTCTTGCGCAGTTGGCATATTTCTCCACCATTTCCTACCCGGCCCGTCAGGACTGGCCGGACGGAGAAGCGCTGGAGCAGTTCTTGCGACAGGTTGTCTCGACCGGGCGCGCACTGTTCCGCGACATCCGTGGCCCGCGCCTGACCTGGGCGGACTCCAGGGAGGTCAGCTTTGAATGGGTGCCTGACGCATTGGGAAATCAAGGCGTGATGGCCATGGATGACGCACGGCAATCCCTGGTCGTTTTGCCGTTTCCAACTCCCGTCTACGTCGACGAAAGCGCCGGCCTGATTGGACTTGCGCGCACTTCCCTGCCGCCCGATGTCGCTTCAATGCTCGCCTGCGCTCCGAAATTGGCGGCAGAATCCGTCGGTTTCGTGGCGGATCGGCTCGCGCAGCGCCTGGGCTCCGCTGCACCACGCCCGAAACCTGTCGCGATTCATGAAAGCGCCGATCTTGCGCCGTCCATGGTGCTGAAGCTGTTGGGGCATGAGCGCACGCAGAAGCGATATGACGCATGGCGGCGCCCCAGATCCCGAACGGAGGAATGCGAAACCGTCACCTTCCCGTACATTCGTGCCGAGATCCGGTATCCGGGATGCAGCGAGGCCCTGGTCCCGGGAAAGGGGCCGGACATCCGGCGCACGAATGAGGAAGGGGTTCACATCATTCGTCGCAACCTCTCGGCAGAGCTGGACCTGCTCTACCGGCTGGAGGACACGGCCGCGAAGTTTGGTGGCGAGGCCCCGGAAATCCTGGAGGACTTCGTCGATCTTCCTTGGGAGATCATGGGCGCGCAAATCGCCTTTGCACCCGTCCAGCGCGAAGACATGGCCTCCGCTCAGGAAGTCATCGAGTTCGACTCGGAAGGATTGCCGAAGTTGCGCGAGCTGGGATGGGAAATCGAGATCGATCCGAGCTGGCCCATACGGCTACATTCCGGTGACGTGAGCTTCCGGACTGCTTTCGAGCCGTCGCACAACGACTGGTTCTCGTTGGCGTTGAAACTGGATGCGGACGGCACGGAGGTGGACCTTGCGGAGGCAGTCCTCGAACTCATCGCGACCTTGCCGACGGACGACGCAGGGAACCTCGTCGAAGGATTTGACCTGGCGGAATTCGTGTCGGATCTCGTGCTCTACGAACCTCTTCCCGACGGCAAGACGGTCCCGATTCTGGGCGAGGAAATGCTCGGGTTCATCGAGGCTTTCCTTGAAGCGCAGGGGATCACCAGGTTTCACATGGCCGACGCCGCTCGTGCAGCGCGCCTGGTCGAGGCGCTGGACGGATGCGGCGCGCCTTGGCACGGCGGCACCGCGATCCTGGAACTGGGCAAGCGCCTGCGCGCACTTGCCACGGCTGCGCAGGCGGATCAGCCTGATTCGCTGAAAGCCGAGCTCCGCCCCTATCAGGCGCAAGGCTACGGCTGGCTCAAGGCCCTGAGAGACAGCGGGTTCGGAGGCATCCTGGCCGACGACATGGGTCTTGGAAAGACCGTTCAGGCCCTGTCCCTTCTTCTCCACTGTCATGTCGAAAGGAAGGCCGACCGTCCCAGCCTGCTCGTGATCCCAACCAGCCTGGTCAGCAACTGGCAGAACGAGGCGGCACGCTTTGCGCCCGACCTGAAGGTCCTTTGCCTGCATGGATCCAAGCGACATCGGCGGTTCGACCAGATCGGGGCGCATGACCTCGTCGTGACGACATATCCGTTGATTCATCGGGACCACGAGGCGCTCTTTGCCCACGAATACGAACTGGCCATTCTGGACGAGGCACAGGCGGTGAAGAACCCCGCCGCTTCGGTGGCCAAGCACATTCGGCGGATCAAGGCGCGGCAACGCATTGCGCTCACGGGCACGCCGTTGGAAAACAACCTCACCGAGCTTTGGGCCCAGTTTGACTGGCTCATTCCGGGGTTTCTCGGAGACCGCAAGGGGTTTGGCGCAGAGTATCGCAAGCCGATCGAGCAACAGGGGGATCGCGCCCGGCAACGTCTCCTGTCAGACCGTGTCAGGCCCTTCCTTCTTCGCCGCACCAAGGACGAGGTCGTGGAGGACCTGCCGCCCAAGACCGTCATCGACGAAACCGTAACGCTGAACGGCAAGCAGGCCCTGCTCTACGAAAGCGTGCGCAGCGCAATGGACGTCCGCGTGCGCGCGGCGGTTGCCGAAAGGGGCCTGTCGGGATCGCGCATCACGGTCCTCGACGCGCTTCTGAAGCTCCGGCAGGTCTGCTGCGACCCGAGGCTGGTCAAGCTGGACGCGGCTGCGAAGGTCAGGGAAAGCGCAAAGCGTGACCGCCTCATGGAATTGCTCGCGGAGCTCGTGAGCGAAAACCGCAAGGTGCTGGTCTTCTCCCAGTTCGTTGAAATGCTGCGCCTCATCGAGACTGACGTGCGGAACCGTGGATGGCCGTATGCGATGCTGCATGGCCAGACCCGGGACCGCGCGGCCGCGATCGAGAGGTTCCAGTCCGGCGATGCGCAGCTGTTCCTCATCAGCCTGAAAGCGGGGGGAACGGGCCTGAACCTGACGGCGGCCGACACGGTCATCCTTTACGATCCGTGGTGGAACCCCGCGGTTGAGCGGCAGGCGATGGACCGTGCGCATCGGATCGGGCAGGACAAGCCTGTCTTCGTCTACCGGCTCTACAGCGAGAACACGGTCGAAACGGCAATCAAGGCCATGCAGGCGCAAAAGCAGGCATTGGCCGACGCGCTCTTTGACGGCACCGGGGGAGGCGCCCTGACGCTGACGGAAGACGATCTGGCAGACCTGTTTGGGGCCATGTGAGTTTCGCGGCTGTCCGCGATGCCCGTGACTGCGAGATGAAACGTCGCCAAGGAGCTTTTTTTCTTTGTCCTGCATGGATGTTGCCACGACGCAACGTGACCGGAAGCGCCCCGGAATCGACGCAACTTGCTTGCCAATGGTTTGTCAGTCAGACGTGCAGATCTGCGGACACTTGGGCTCGTGCAGGGATCAACTCGACACAAATCCTTGTCAGGGGAGCCTCTTGCAAAACTCCGCATTCGTGCGGAACTTTTCTTGAAACAGGCGGTTGTGTGAGGGCTCCGACCTGGACCTGGAGCCGCTCCCCCGGTATGTC
>VXPN01000311.1:0-4688 GCA_009839535.1 Boseongicola sp. SB0662_bin_57
GCAAATGCTGGCCGAGCCGAAGTTCTGGGAGGCCATGCGAAACAACCTGCTCTGGCTGATCGTGGTGCCTGCCGCTTCAACCGCATTCGGTCTGCTGGCTGCGCAGCTCACGGACCGAATCGCCTGGGGCAACCTGGCCAAGTCGCTCGTCTTCATGCCGATGGCCATTTCGTTTGTCGGCGCCTCGGTCATCTTCAAGCTGATCTACGACGCACGTCCGGAGGACAAGGCGCAGATCGGTCTCCTGAACGCGATCTGGGTCCAGTTCGAGGGTGGCGCCATGTCGGTGCTCTTCCTGCAGGTGCTGCCGATCGTGATCGTCTTCATCTTTGCGGCCCTGGTCGCCTATGCAGGCTACATTGCCTTCCGGCCCGCGCTCTCGGGAGGAAACGGCATCATGGTCCTGGCCGCGCGCGCAGCAGCAGCAGCCCTGGCACTGTACTTGATCTGGCTGTCGCTCGGATCGATTCTCGGCATTGCCACGACCGAGCTTCCCTTTGGCGAGCCACAGGCCTGGCTCACGGTTCCCTTCTACAACAACTTCTTCCTGATGGTCGTGCTGATATGGATCCAGACTGGATTCGCCATGGTGATCCTCTCGGCCGCCCTGCGCGGCATCCCGGAGGAAACCATTGAGGCGGCCATCATCGATGGCGCGAACCCCCTGCAGATCTTCTTCAAAATCAAGGTTCCGCAGATCATACCGACGATCACGGTCGTCTGGACGACGATCACGCTCGTTGTCCTCAAGGTGTTCGACATCGTCTTCGCGATGACGAACGGCCAGTGGCAGACGCAAGTGCTGGCGAACTACATGTTCGACAAGCTGTTCCGGGCCAATGACTGGGGCGTTGGCTCGGCTTCGGCGATCGTCATCATGATCCTCGTCTCGCCGATTCTTGCCTGGAACGTCTGGAACGCCCGAAAGGAGATGCGCTGATGCAGTCCATTGCCGGAAGCAAGTCGTCGCTCACCTGGGCGGTTCACATCTCGGTCGTCGTCATGGTCGTGCTCTGGCTGATTCCGACCGTCGGGCTCTTCGTATCGTCCTTCCGCACGGCGGACCAGATCTCGACATCCGGCTGGTGGGCCTCTCTCTTCCCGGCGGAGCAGAACGTGGTCGCCCGGGCGGCAGACCCTGACGAGAACAGGGTGGCGGACGGGAGCGCGTTCGTCGTCTCGGGAAACCTCTTTGACGGAGAGGACAAGGCGATCAGCGTCTGGGGCACCTCGTCGCGCGCCATCGACATCTACGTCGCGGGCGACACCGCTGACCTGGGCGACGGAGAAACGATTACGGTTCAGGCCAATGGCGACTACGAATGGCGCGGCAACGACGAGCAGATTGCAGGGCGCGGACAGAGGGTCTTTGCGACCGTCACCGCGCAGCCGGAATTCACGCTTGCGAACTATGACAAGATGCTTCTCGACGAAAGCAACGTCGAAGGCATGGCCAAGGCGTTCTTCAACACGCTGACCGTCACCATCCCCGCCACGATCATACCCATAGTGATTGCGGCCTTCGCGGCATATGCGCTGGCATGGATGGACTTCCCGGGGCGCGCCCTGCTGATTGCATGCGTCGTGGGACTGCTCGTCGTGCCGCTGCAACTTGCGCTGATTCCGCTGCTCAAGCTGCATCTCGGAATTGGAATCGGAAAGGGCTATCTCGGTGTCTGGCTTGCCCATACCGGCTTCGGCCTTCCCCTCGCGATCTACCTCTTGCGAAACTACATGGCCGGCCTGCCGCGCGACATCATCGAGAATGCCAAGGTAGACAGTGCCACGGACTTCCAGATCTTCGTCAAGATCATCGTTCCGCTCTCGTTTCCCGCCTTGGCGTCGTTCGCGATCTTCCAGTTTCTCTGGACCTGGAACGACCTCCTGGTCGCAAAGGTCTTCCTGATCGATGCAACCGGCCAAACCACGGTGATGACCAACCAGATCACCGACCTTCTCGGAACGCGTGGCGGCAACTGGGAGATCCTTGCCACTGCGGCCTTCATCTCGATCGCCGTGCCGCTTGCCGTCTTTTTCGCGATGCAGCGCTACCTCGTTCGCGGCATCCTGGCCGGTTCGGTGAAATAGGATGTCGCTCGTGAGCCTCGCCGAAGCAATCCCCGACGAGACCCGGGGCGTTCTCGCCTCCAACCCCGACTGGTGGCGTGGTGCGGTGATCTACCAAGTCTATCCCCGGTCGTTCCAAGACACGAACGGGGATGGCGTCGGAGACCTGCCGGGCGTCATCGAGAGGCTGCCCTACATCGCCTCGATCGGCGTGGATGCGATCTGGCTCTCGCCGTTCTTCACGTCGCCGATGCTGGATTACGGCTACGATGTCTCGGACTATCGGGACGTTGACTCGATGTTCGGCACGCTGAGAGACTTCGATGCCTTGATCGGACGGGCTCATGGTCTCGGATTGCGCGTCATGATAGATCTCGTGCTGAGCCATACCTCCAGCGAGCATCCTTGGTTTCGGGAAAGCAGGGCCGACCGCACCAATGCCAAGGCCGACTGGTATGTCTGGGCGGATTCGAAGCCGGATGGGACGCCGCCGAACAACTGGCTGTCCGTGTTCGGTGGATCCGCATGGCAATGGGACGGCGCGCGCATGCAGTACTACATGCACAACTTCCTGCGCGAACAGCCGGACCTGAACTTTCACAACATGGATGTGCAGGACGCGCTTCTCGACGTGGCGCGCTTCTGGCTGGAGCGCGGCGTCGACGGGTTCCGTCTGGATACGGTGAATTTCTACGTCCATGACGCCGAGCTCAGGGACAATCCGCCGCTCTCGAACGTGGAAGTTGCGGGCATGACCGCGCCGTCCGTCAATCCCTACAGCTTTCAGAGCCACATCAATGACAAGTCCCGACCCGAGAACATCGAGTTCCTGAAGCGGTTGCGCACGGTGATGGACGAATTCCAGGACATCGCGTCCGTTGGCGAAGTCGGCGATGATCAGCGCGGGCTGGAGATACAAGCCGAGTACACGCAGGGGTCGGACCGGCTTCACATGTGCTACGGATTCGATTTTCTCTCTGGCTGCTACCCAACTGGCGCCCGCATTGCCGAGGTGCTGGAGCGATTCCAGCGCATCGCAAGGAACAGCTGGGCCTGCTGGGCGTTCTCGAACCACGACGTGGTGCGCCATACGACGCGCTGGACGCTTTCGCCGGAAGCGCACCGGACATTTCTTGCAGTGCTGCTTTCAATGCGAGGATCGATCTGCCTGTACCAGGGCGAGGAACTGGGGTTGAACGAGGCAGACATTGCCTTCGAGGATCTCCACGATCCATATGGCATTCGCTTCTGGCCGGCCTTCAAGGGGCGCGACGGTTGCCGGACGCCGATGGTCTGGCACGCGAATCGTCGGCACGGCGGCTTCAGCGACGCCAAGCCTTGGCTGCCCGTTGCGGAGGAGCACGCGTCACAAGCGGTTGATGCGCAGGAGCGTGATCCGGATTCGATGTTGAACTTCTATCGCCGGATGATTGCCTATCGGGCCTCGCGCCCGGAACTCGTCAAGGGCACATTCGATGTCGTCGAGGCGGACGAGGGCTTTCTCTCTGCAATTCGGACTTACGGCAGGCGGCGCCTCTTCGCTGCATTCAACCTTTCGGGGCAGGCGCGCGAGGTGGTCGTGCCTGCCGGTGCGTGGACAACGGATCACGACGCGCCATTTGACGCCGGTAACGGCACAATCCTGCCGCCATGGCAGGCAACCTTCAAGGAAGCGAGCTGAGGGAGAAACGGCATGGCCAATCTTGTACTTTCGGATGTCGCCAAGTCCTACGGCACCGTCGACGTCCTTCAGGACATCAACCTGAACATCGAGACCGGCGAACTGATCGTGTTCGTCGGGCCGTCAGGATGCGGCAAGTCGACTCTTCTCCGCATGATTGCCGGCCTTGAGAAGATCTCCGGCGGCACGCTCGAGATCGACGGCATGGTGGTGAACGACGTGCCTCCCGCGGAGCGCGGCATTGCCATGGTCTTTCAGTCGTACGCGCTCTATCCGCACATGACTGTGCGCGACAACATGTCGTTCGCCCTCAAGATCGCGAAGATGGGCCGAGAGGAAATAGACGAACGGGTCGAGGCGGCCGCGAGGACCCTGCAGCTCCACAATCTGCTGGACAGGCTGCCAAAGGCGCTTTCCGGTGGTCAGCGCCAGCGGGTTGCGATCGGACGTTCCATCGTGCGCGACCCGAAAGTCTATCTCTTCGACGAGCCGCTTTCGAACCTTGACGCCGCGCTGCGCGTGGCAACCCGGATCGAAATCGCGCAGTTGAAGGAGTCGATGCCAGAATCGACGATGATCTATGTCACGCACGACCAGGTCGAAGCCATGACGCTCGCGTCACGCATAGTGGTCCTCGCCGGTGGCGGCATCGCCCAGGTGGGCACGCCGCTAGAGCTCTACGAACGGCCGGAAAACGAGTTTGTTGCACAGTTCATAGGCTCGCCTGCAATGAACCTGCTGCCGGGCAGGATTTCCGAGACAGGTGTGCAGACCCGCATCGAGCTGGCCGGCGGGGGCGAGGCCGTCTCGGACGTGCCGTCATTGCCGGAAGACTTGGGAAAGGACGTGAACATAGGTGTGCGGCCGGAAGACTTCGTGGCGACTGATGGCCCGCATGTCTTCCAAGGCAAGGTCAGCATCTCCGAGGCGCTTGGTGAGG
>VXPN01000311.1:4788-7840 GCA_009839535.1 Boseongicola sp. SB0662_bin_57
GATGGCCCGCATGTCTTCCAAGGCAAGGTCAGCATCTCCGAGGCGCTTGGTGAGGTCACCATCCTGTATTTCGAGCCGGATGGAGAGGCCGACCCAGTGATCGCGAAGCTTGCGGGCATACACCGGGACCAACGAGGCAACAGTGTTTCGCTGACCGCCGATCCGTCCAAGGTGCATGTCTTCCACGACACCCAGTCCCTCTTGTACCGCGACCGTCCGACGAAGCGCATTCCGGTCAAGGCGCATTGACGCCTTCAGTGCTGCCGGCCGGATTGCAAGGGGAAGGGATGGGTGCCGGGCCGGCCTGAGGGCACTCAGGATTCATGGAACCGGGCGCCGGACTCCGCGAAATGCCGCGGGAGCCTGCATTTGGTCTTTTGTTTCGGACAGGACATGCAATAAGGGGTCGTCAAACGAACCCTCCCAGGGAGATGGCCGATGGAGATTCGTGAGGCGCTCACTTTCGATGATGTCCTGCTCGTGCCCGCAGCCTCCAAGGTCCTGCCCTCGGATGTCGATACACGCACCAAGGTCACGCGTGACATCCATACCAACATTCCTCTTCTGAGCTCTGCCATGGACACTGTGACCGAGGCCCGCATGGCGATCACCATGGCACAGGTCGGCGGCATGGGCGTCATTCACAGGAATCTGGACGTCGATGAGCAAGCCCGACAGGTTCGGAGCGTCAAGCGGTTCGTCTCAGGCATCGTTTACAGTCCAATCACGCTGAAGCCTGACCAGACGCTTGGCGATGCCAAGGCGCTGCAGGGACGATACAATGTCACCGGGTTTCCGGTCGTGGATGACAAAGGCCGCGTGCTTGGAATCGTGACAAACCGCGACATGCGCTTTGCTGAGAACGATGCCACTCCTGTCAGCGTGATGATGACCGCTGATGACCTCGCAGTCCTGACTGAACCCGCCGATCTGGACGAGGCGCGAAGCCTCATGAAGGCGCGCCGGATCGAGAAGCTGCTGGTGACCGACGGGCAAGGCAAGCTCACCGGTCTTCTGACCCTCAAGGACAGCGAACAGGCCGTTCTGAACCCCCAAGCCTGCAAGGACCGGCTTGGTCGCCTGCGCGTGGCGGCGGCCACGACGGTCGGCGATGCCGGGCACGAACGCTCGGAAGCGCTGATTGATGCAGGTGTCGACGTGGTTGTCATCGATACGGCGCACGGACATTCCGACGGGGTCGTCAAGGCTGTCACGCGCGCGAAGAAGTTGTCGAACGAAGTCCAGATCATCGCAGGCAACGTGGCGACGGGCGAGGCTGTACAGGCGCTCATCGATGCCGGCGCGGATGCGGTCAAGGTCGGAATCGGGCCCGGCTCCATCTGCACGACCCGTGTCGTGGCCGGCGTCGGCGTGCCGCAGCTCACTGCGATAATGGATTGCGCGGCAGCAGCGGGGGACATACCCGTGATCGCGGATGGCGGGATCAAGTTTTCCGGCGACTTTGCCAAGGCGATCGCGGCAGGTGCGTCCAGCGCCATGGTTGGCTCCCTGGTTGCCGGAACTGACGAATCGCCTGGCGAGCTGATTCTCTACCAGGGCCGTAGCTTCAAGTCCTACAGGGGCATGGGATCCTTGGGAGCGATGGCCCGGGGCTCAGCCGACCGGTACTTCCAGACGGATGTTGCCTCGGAAAAGCTCGTGCCAGAGGGAATCGAGGGGCAGGTGCCATACAAGGGACCCGCGTCCACCGTCATTCATCAGTTGATCGGAGGGTTGCGCGCCGCCATGGGGTACACTGGCTGCGAGACCGTCGAGGAAATGAGAAGGAACTGCGCGTTCGTGAAGATCACCGGGGCGGGCCTGAAGGAGAGCCACGTTCACGACGTCCAGATCACTCGGGAAAGCCCGAACTATCGCATGGGAAGTTGAGTGGGGCACACGCGCCATGAGCGGATGGATCAACGCCCCGCTTGATCGAGGGCTTGTGACTTCGGCATGAAACCGGTGGCGCATGTCGCGGCGGCCGTGGAAATCCTGGACGCGATTCTCGAAGGTGCGGCTTCCGAAATCTGCCTGAATCGCTGGGCGCGACGGAACCGCTTTGCCGGGTCCCATGACCGAGCGGCAATACGCGACCTCGTCTTTGACGCGCTGAGATGTCGCCGCTCGCTTGCCTGGTTGGGCGGCGCGGAAAGCGGTCGGGGCCTGATGATCGGCCATCTGCGCAGGTCCGGGATTGATCCGGGCGAGGTGTTCACGGGAACGGGATACGCGCCTGATCCGCTGAGCGAACGGGAGACGGGGACCGCTCGCCGCCTTGAGGAGGCATCCAGCGCGGTGCGGCTCGACTGCCCTGACTGGCTCTGGCCGCAAATGACGGAATCGCTTGGTGACGATACGGAGCCGATCCTTGCTCTCATGCAAGGTCGCGCACCTACCTTCCTGCGAATCAACACCGCCCGTACCGACTTGGCCGCGGCGCAACGGAAATTGGTCTCGGACGGGATCGAAACGGATCGTCATTCGCTTTGCGGCACTGCGCTTGTGGTTACGGCGAACGCCCGCCGTGTGCGGCAAAGCAAGGCCTTCAGGACTGGCATGGTCGAACTTCAGGACGTCGCGTCCCAAGCGGTGATTGAATGCATGCTTGCACATGCAAGGGGCCTGCGCGTTCTGGACTATTGTGCCGGTGGCGGCGGCAAGGCGCTGGCGCTTGCGGCTGGCGGGGCCGGAAACGTCACGGCACACGATTCGGATGTTTCGCGCATGGACGACATTCCGGTTCGCGCCAAGCGGTCCGGAACTCCGATAGATGTCACGGACGCGCCCAGGGGCGAATTCGACATCGTGCTCTGCGACGTGCCTTGTTCCGGAACGGGTGCGTGGCGGCGAAGGCCGGAAGGCAAATGGGCGCTTACCGCTGGCAGGCTGGCTGAGCTTTGCAGTCTCCAGGACGTGATTCTAGACGAGGCCAAGGGATTCGTCGCCCCGGGTGGAGTGCTGGCCTATTCGACCTGTTCGCTCCTGAGCGCCGAAAATGAATGCAGGGTTGGCGCCTTTTTGAAGCGTCACGGCGACTGGCGGCAATTTG
>VXPN01000487.1 GCA_009839535.1 Boseongicola sp. SB0662_bin_57
CCGAATGCCAGGACAAACCGGGTCGGCAGCTGCTCGGACTGCGCAAAATAGGTTTCTGCGCACGCCGCCAGCGATCCCCCGGCAAGCGGCGTGATTCCCTGATAGGGCGTGGTGCCGCAGCCCTGGTCGATCATGATCGAGAGACACCCTGAACCCACCTGTGTGAAGGCGTCGCCGTCAGCGTCAAGTCGCGCCTCGTCAAACCCTGCATAGGCCCTGAGCCTCGCCGGCAAACCATCCTCGGCCGGACCGTAGTAATCGGTCGCGATCAATCGCACCGGGCCGTCCCCACGGACCTGAAGCGAAAGCTTCCACCTCGTCTTGATCGCCTGCCCCATCAACGCCGTGAGCAAGGTGGCCTCGGCAAGAAGCGCTTCGACCACCCTCGGATAGCCGTGCTGGACCAGGATGCGCTGCAAGGCGCTGCACAGGCGCACGACCCGGCCCCGCGTTGCGGTGCGGTCGAGCTGAAACGGCAGGACCGTGTCGTCCCAGGATGGGCTTGATTCGATATTCACGGCTGGTCACTGGCTGTCGAACTCCGAAGCACTAGCACGCGCCGGGACAAAATGGCGAGTCAATGATCCCCGATGACAGGCCGCCCAAGAGCAGTTGTCCGGCCTGCAGGCCAGCTGGCTTCCAGGCCGGCCTCCGTTCAGCGTCCAGGCACCCATCATGCGTGCCCGGGCCGCGCACCGCATGATGCGTCGCTTGTTCCCCTTGCGAAAAGACCGTAAACGCCTTCGAAATCCCGACGGTCCCTGGAGAGTCCATGTCCGCGCCCAAGAAAGTCGTTCTCGCCTATTCCGGCGGCCTCGACACGTCGATCATTCTCAAGTGGCTGCAGGCCGAGTTCGGATGCGAGGTGGTGACGTTCACTGCCGACCTCGGCCAGGGAGAGGAGCTGGAACCGGCCCGCAGGAAGGCCGAACTGCTTGGCGTCGCAGAAATCCATGTCGAGGACCTTCGGGAGGAATTCGCCCGCGACTTCGTCTTTCCCATGTTCCGCGCCAACGCAGTCTACGAAGGCCTGTACTTGCTCGGAACTTCCATCGCGCGCCCGCTCATATCCCGGCGCCTCGTGGAAATCGCCGAAGAGACGGGAGCCGACGCCATTGCCCACGGCGCAACGGGCAAGGGCAATGACCAAGTGCGCTTCGAGCTGTCTGCCTACGCGCTCAATCCGGACATCAGGGTAATTGCGCCCTGGCGCATCTGGAACCTGACCTCGCGGTCGAAGCTCCTGGAGTTTGCCGAGCGGCACCAGATTCCCATTTCCGGGGACAGGCGAGGCGAGGCGCCGTTTTCCGTCGATGCCAACCTTCTCCACACCTCTTCCGAAGGAAAGATCCTGGAGGACCCGGCCGAGGAAGCGCCCGCCCATGTCCTGCAGCGCATCACGATGCCCGAGGACGCGCCGGACAAGGCAGAGACCGTGGAGATCACGTTCGAGCAGGGCGACGCCGTCACAATCGACGGAAAGCCAATGACCCCGGCCGAGGTCCTGACCCGCCTGAACGACCTTGGCGGACGGCATGGGGTCGGCATACTCGACCTCGTGGAGAACCGTTTCGTGGGAATGAAGTCCCGCGGCATGTACGAAACACCTGGCGGAACGATTCTGCTCGAGGCTCATCGTGGCATCGAGCAGATCACGCTGGACTCCGGATCCGGGCATCTCAAGGACTCGATCATGCCGCGCTACGCGGAACTGATCTATAACGGGTTCTGGTTTTCGCCGGAGCGCGAAATGCTGCAGGCGCTGATCGACAAGAGCCAGGAGCACGTGACGGGCACAGTGCGGCTGAAACTCTACAAGGGGTCAGTGCGAACGGTTGCGCGCTGGTCTGATCGCTCGCTCTACTCCGAGGCCCATGTCACGTTCGAGGAGGACGCCGGCGCCTATGATCAGAAGGACGCGCAGGGGTTCATTCAGCTGAACGCGCTCCGTCTGAAACTGCTGGCCGCGAGGAACCGGCGGATGAAGTGACGCGGACGGCGACCACCCTTCGTCAGCCGCGCAGCATCCTGCAGGCGAGATCCGCCGCTGTTCAGAACTCCAGCGCTTCCGCTGCAAGCCGCTCGTAGAACGGCAGCGCCTGCTCCGCCAGTTTCCGGGCCTCGCCTTCCAGTTCCGGCAAGGGTGCCTCCGAACCTGCAAACCCGGTGGACTGGTGTGCCGCCCCGTACCAATGCGGCGCCCAAGCCCCGTCAAACGGCTTGGGACCCGCCGGCCAGGACAGCATCGAGGGGTCAAAATCGAGCCTGATCGCGTCACAAAGCCGACGAAGCGCCGCTTCCGGATTCCGGAGAATGTCTGCGCTGTCCACAACCGGTCCGGGAAATCTCTCGAACATCGCCAGCTGCTCCTTGAACCCGATGTCGCGCATGTCCGGACTGTCGCGTTTCGCGACATAGCTGGCCACCACCCTTGCCGGATGCCGGATCAGGTGGACGTTCACGCAGCTCTCCGCCCAGTCGAGCGGGAATTCCGGTTCCATGTGAAACGCCATGTGCTTCATGTAGATATGCCGTCGGCCTTCGGGAATTGGTCCGAGACATCTCTCGGCAACGCGATGCGGGTCGCTTTCATTGGTCGCGAGCACGTTCTCCCGCATCGGGTGATCTATCCCCGTCGCCTCGAGATAGGCGGCGTAGAACGGCTCGTCCCACGCCGCGAAGTCCGGCCGGTTGCCGAAGGCGTACATCATTGCCGTCGAGAGGTTTCGCGGCCCGCTCCAGGTTGCAATCCTCATATCCCTCGATCCAATTCCGCCAGCCGCCTGATCCTTGATGTCGTTGGCGCCTGAAACAGCTTTCACGCCTGCGCGACTTCACGCTCCATTGAATGGACTGTTGGCCAAGACCACGCCATTCTCCCGCCAATCGCAAGGAGTAAACGCCATGAACACGCCCCTTCCCCGAACTTTTCTTTCGTTCGTGCTGGCCTTCGTCGGCTTCGTCTTGCAGGGCACGCATGCGGAAGCGGATGAGAAGAAGGCCTACTTTGCGGGTGGCTGCTTCTGGTGCGTCGAGTCCGACTTCGAATCCCTTGCGGGGGTCCACGAAGTCGTCTCCGGCTACACCGGCGGGACGACTGCCAATCCGACCTACAAGGCGGTCACGAGGGGTGGCACCGGGCACTACGAAGCGGTCGAGATCAGTTACGATGACAGCGTGATCGGCTACGACAGGCTGCTTCATCATTTCTTCCGTTCCGTCGATCCGACCGATGCCGGCGGCCAGTTCTGCGACCGGGGCGACAGCTACCGCACAGCGGTGTTCGTTTCGAATTCCGCGGAGCGCGCGGCCGCCGAAATGGCAAAGGAAGAGGCGGAAGGAGACCTCGGACGCGCGATCGTCACTCCCATTCTGGATGCATCGAGATTCTACGTGGCGGAGGACTATCACCAGGACTATTACAAGAGCAAAGAGCTTGTCCTGACCCGCCGAGGCCCAAAGTCAAAGGCGAATGCCTACAAGTTCTATCGCGAGGCCTGTCGACGCGACGACAGAGTCCGGCAGCTTTGGGGCGACGCCGCGCCGTTCGCTGGCTGATTTTGATCTTTCGCCCAGCTGGACGGATCGCTAGATTCCGCGAAATTGCTGGGGATGTGAGCAGTGCCCGTCGCGACCGCCGACGTCACGCCGATGATGGCGCAGTACCTGAAGATCAAGGACGAGCATCCTGACGCTCTCCTGTTCTACCGCATGGGGGATTTCTACGAGCTGTTCTTCGATGATGCCGTTGCCGCGTCGGAGGCACTTGACATCGCGCTCACGAAACGCGGCAAGCAGCTCGGCGAGGACATTCCGATGTGCGGAGTTCCTGTGCACGCAGCGGAAGGCTATCTTCTGACGCTCATCCGCAAGGGCTTCCGCGTCGCGGTCTGCGAGCAGCTCGAGGAGCCTTCCGAGGCCCGGAAAAGGGGTGCCAAAGCAGTCCTGAAGCGTGGCGTCGTCCGGCTTGTCACGCCTGGAACGCTAACCGAGGAATCCCTTCTTGACGCCCGCCGACACAATTACCTTGCTGCGCTGGCGGAGGTCCGTGACGAGGCCGCCGTCGCCTGCGTCGATGTCTCTACCGGGGAGTTGCGCGTCCTTCCGACTTCCCCCGTCCGTTTCGGGCCGGAGCTTGCGCGCCTTTCGCCAAGCGAGGTCGTCATTTCCGAAAGCAAGTATTCGGAATACTCCGACCTCGTCATGGAATCCGGCGCCTGCGTGACCCCCCTTTCACCGGCCAGCTTCGACAGCCAGTCGGCGCAGAAACGCCTTGCAAGGCTCTGGCAGGTTCAGAGCCTTGATGCCTTCGGGACGTTTGGCCGGGCAGAAATCTCGGCAATCGGCGCGCTTGTCGACTACCTTGATCTCACCCAGAAGGGAAAGCTGCCCCTGCTGCGTGCGCCAGTGCGCGACATCGAGTCCGGCTCTGTACAGATTGACGCCGCGACCCGCCGAAATCTCGAGCTTACGCGTTCGCTTTCCGGAAGCCGGGAGGGCTCGCTCCTTCACGCGATCGACCGCACGGTCACCGCGGCTGGCGGTCGTCTGGTCGAACGCAGAATCTCATCTCCCTCTCGCGATCTCGATGCCGTCCGAGCCAGGATCGGCGTTGTGGAATGGTTCGCCTCGGACAATGCGCGACCGAACGGGATCCGGGGCATTCTCAAGCACTGCCCCGACATCCAGAGGGCAATGTCGAGACTGGCCCTGGACAGAGGGGGGCCGCGCGACCTTGCGGCGATCCGAAACGCCCTCGACCTGCTGCCGGAGATCACGGCCGCCCTCGTTGGCGAACGGCCCGAGCCGGTCGACGCCTGGCTGTCCTGCCTGACTGGATTTGACGAACTGGCCCGATCTCTCTCAGATGCTCTTGTCGCCGAGCCGCCCCTTCTCGTCCGGGATGGCGGATTCATCGCTGAAGGTCATGACGCCGACCTCGACGAGGCGCGCAAGCTGCGTGACGAGGGTCGAAGCGTCATTGCCGGACTGCAGGCGGACTACGCAAGTTCCACGGGCATCAGCTCGCTCAAGATAAGGCACAACAACGTCCTCGGATACTTCATCGAGACGCCCGCCACCCATGCCCAGAAGATGATGTCGCCGCCAAATTCCGAGCGCTTCATACACCGACAGACCACGGCAAACGCCGTCCGCTTCACCACCGTGGAACTTTCGGAACTCGAATCCAGGATCCTGAATGCCGGAGCGAAGGCCATCGAGATTGAGACCGCGCTGCATGGGGAGCTGGTTCGCCTGGTCCTTTCAGGCGGAGACCGCCTCGGCGCTGCGGCCAGCGCCCTTGCCGAACTCGATGTCGCATGCGCCTTCGCCAGCCAGGCCATGGACCGGAACTGGTGCGCACCGCGCATTGACAACAGTGAGACGTTCCGCATTTCCGGCGGCCGTCATCCCGTGGTTGAGCAGGCCCTCAAGGCCGAAGGTGCGCCATTCATTGCCAATGACTGCGATCTTTCCGATGACGACGACGGAAGGATCTGGCTGCTTACCGGGCCCAACATGGCTGGCAAGTCGACTTTCCTCCGCCAGAACGCAATTGTCGCCATTCTCGCCCAGGCGGGCAGTTTCGTTCCCGCCGAAAGCGCGCACATTGGCCTCGTAAGCCAGATATTCAGCCGAGTCGGAGCCTCCGATGACCTTGCCCGGGGCCGATCGACCTTCATGGTCGAAATGGTTGAAACAGCCGCGATCCTGAACCAGGCTGACGACCGGGCGCTGGTCATCCTTGACGAGATCGGTCGCGGCACCGCTACCTATGACGGCCTGTCCATCGCATGGGCCACGCTCGAACACCTGCACGAGACGAACCGTTGCCGTGCGCTGTTCGCAACCCACTACCACGAGCTGACGGAACTCGCGAACCGTCTGGACGGCATCCGAAACGCAACCGTGGCAGTCAAGGAGTGGGAAGGGGAGGTCATCTTTCTCCATGAAGTCCGGAAAGGCGCGGCAGACCGCAGCTACGGCGTGCAGGTTGCCCGTCTTGCCGGACTTCCCCAACCTGTCGTGGACCGCGCACGCACCGTTCTCGAAGCGCTTGAAAGGGGTGAGCGCGAAGGCACCGTTCGCCAGAAGGCCCTGATTGACGAACTGCCGCTCTTCTCCGCCAGCCGGCCGCCGTCAACAGGTGCACGGACTGCATCCGAACTCGAAGAGGCACTGGCAGCGATCCATCCCGACGACATGACCCCGCGTGACGCGCTTGATGCGCTCTATCGCCTCAAGGCGTTGTCGAATTAGCCATCTGGCAGCATCGCGGTCGCGCCCCGGCAGTTCGGCCCGCAGGCGAACGTCGCGGGTTCATGACGCCGGCTTCGAACTCACGCCAACCTTGGCAGGGCGCAGCAGGCGGTCGTGCAAGATGAAACCGTCGGCCTCGACCTGAATGACCTCGCCAGCCACGGTGCCAGGCAGCGGGGCCTCGAACATCGCTTCGTGAAGCTGCGGGTCGAACCGGTCCCCGACTTCGGGCGATATTACGCTGACGCCGTGCTTGCCGAGCACGTTGAGGAGTTCGCGCATCGTCAGCTCGACGCCTTCGATCAACGCCTTGTTTGCCTCCCGGGCATCTTCAGGCACCGCCGCCACGGCACGTTTCATGTTGTCGAAGACCGGAAGCATGTCCCGTGCCAACCTGGATCCGCCGTACCGTTCCGCCTCGCGCCGGTCCCGCTCCGATCTCTTCCGGGCGTTTTCGGCATCCGCCAGCGCGCGCATGAACTTGTCCTTCAGCGCATCCCGTTCCGCCTGCAATGCGGCTGTCCTCTTGTCGTCCGACGGGCCTTCCAGCGCATCCGGCGAAGTGATGTCGATCAGTTCCTCGTCGGAACCGGAGTTCCTTTCCGCTGTCTGGGGGGCTTTTTCCTCGGTCCCCGACCCTTTCGTCTTTGCGTCGTTCATTGCTGCCCTCGATCCGTAAACAGCTGGCCCACCAGCTGTGCGGTGTAATCCACAATTGGAACAATCCGTCCATAGTTGAGACGGGTCGGTCCGATCACTCCAATGGCCCCGATGATCCGTCGATCGGAGTTCATATAGGGAGAGACGACCAAAGAGGAACCGGAAAGCGAAAAAAGCTTGTTTTCCGAACCGATGAAAATGCGCACGCCTTCCCCCGCATCCGTCAGCTCGAGAAACTCCGCAATGTCACGCTTGCGTTCCAGGTCGTCGAACAGGCTCCGGATCCGCTCCAGGTCTTCGTCCTCTGCGCTTCCTGCCAGCAAGTTGGAGCGGCCCCGCACAATCAGGCGTTCGTAGTCGGTTCCCTCGTTCTCCCAAATCACGGTACCGCTTTCGACAAGGTCCCGTGCTAGCTCGTTGAGCTTCTGTCGATGCTGCTGGATCTCCCTTTGGAAGACATCCCCGAGTTCCGAAAGCGTATGGCCGGCCAATGCGGCGTTCAGGAAATTTGCGGCCTCTCGAAAGCTGCTTGCCGTCTGTCCCGGCGGCGGCGAGAACAGCCTGTTTTCGACGTGTCCGTCCTCGAAGACCAGAACCACCATGGCGCGATCGGCCGCCAGGCTGATGAATTCTATGTGCCGCACGGCTGCATCGTGCTTCGGCGCCAGCACGAGAGATGCGCCCTGGGTTACGCCCGACAGTGCCGAACCAACCCTGTCAAGCAAGGTTGCGACGCTTTCGTCGGTCGACTGCAGTTCGGATTCTATTGCCTCCCGATCCTGGCTTGACGGATCGCTTACTTCCATCATTCCGTCGACGAAGAGTCGCAGTCCGGACTCGGTCGGGAATCGCC
>VXPN01000517.1 GCA_009839535.1 Boseongicola sp. SB0662_bin_57
GCCATGGCGGCCCGTGCCTTGTTGGTCTGCAGCGCGCCAACGAGATGCAATTCAATGTCCGGGAACCGTTCGCGGAAGGCCGGCCACTTTCCCTGGGCTTCCTGCAACCGGTTCTCGCCGAAGACCCGATGCCCTTGCCCGAGCACAGCCTCGATGCGGTCAAGCGGCTGGAGCTTTGACACGGCGATCAGCGAAATGTCGGTGCCATCTCGTCCTTGGGCATCAGCGGCACGGGCAATGCGCGACCTTGTTTCAGTCAGCGACATGGCCGTCCCTTCTCAATATGTCGATCATGGGTTTCAACTCCGCTTCGAATCTCCGCCAGCCCTTCACCGACGCGCTCGAAATGGGCTGACGCACCTGGAAGACGCTGAGCGTCCGCACCCGGCCAGCGCTTTCGTGGAAATTCAGGCACGCGTCATCCCAATCAAGCCCGCAAGCCGCGATCAGTCTTCTGGTTTCCTCTTCCGGGTTCGCGACCAGCGTCTCGTAGGACACTTCGTGAAACCAGCCCGGCACACGCTCGCGCCAAAGGTCGATCATGCGTTCGAATTCACCGTAGTACCGCGCCAGCTTCTCAAGGTCGTAGGCATAACCGTGCGTGCCCTGGGCAAACCTGCTCTTGTAGATCGAGAACAGGTTGTCCTTCGGATCCCGTCGCACCACCACGAAGCGCGCGTTCGGCAAGGCCAGCTTCATGGCCCCGACATGCTCGAACGTGTAGATGGACTTGTCGGTCATGTGACGTGCGCCGGGAAACTGCCGACCGATGGCCTTGGTGTAGTCCCGGCCGATTCCCGCAATGACATCCGGATCGAGTCCGTCACTGGTCCCGCCTGGCGTAGCGGACAGCAGGGCGCGGCAGAAATAGGAGGCAAAGCCGAGTTCGCCGCCGCCCTGCACGTCTGAATGCGCGGCGATGATCTGCTCCACGAGCGTCGTGCCGGACCGGGGCAACCCGGTCACGAAAATCGGCGCGAGACCGTTCTCGGCTGCCGGGGACGCCGCGGCGAAATCAACCCGTCCATAGGCTTCGCGACAGTCGGCGATTTCAGAAAAGCGCTGTCCGGCGGACACGCTGGACAGCCTGTCCGCAATCCGGTTCGCCTCGTCCAGAAAACGGAAGACGCGCGCGTCGTCTCGGATTTCCTCAAGGGCCTTGGCGATGGCGAATCCGAGGTTCATGCGATCCTCGTCGCCGATGTCCTCGCGCTCGAACAGGTCGACCATTTCGTCGATGATCGGGTCGTCCCTTGCGGCCTTGTGGCTGATCATGAGACGGCGGTAGGCATCGCCGTTCGTGGGATGCTGCTTGATGACGCGGCGAAAGAGTTCATGCGCCTCCTCGAACTCGCCTCGCGTCTGCAGCATCGAGGCCTTGGACATGAGCGCCCCGGCATGCGCCGGCTCGTCCTTCAGGACCTGGTTGAGTTCGGCCAGCGCGTCCGCGGACCTTTGGACATGCTCAAGCGCATCTGCCAGGGCGAGACGCAGGCCGACCGAGACGCCTTTCCCTGACCTTGCTGAGAGGGCGGCCGCATGCACGTAGGCATCGATGGCGGCTTGGTGATCGCCATGGCGTGCACAAGCATCCCCGAGTTCGACGAAGAGACGCGCATCCTTGCGATCCAGCCGGGACGCCCGCTCCAGCAGGACAATGGCGGCCTGGTGATGGCCGAGCCTTGACAGGGACGCGCCCAAACCGGTCAGTCCAGGAACGCCGTCGGGCGCAAGGATCACGGCGGGCCGCATGGCCTCTGCGGCGTCGCGGATTCGGCCCGCGTTGAACAGGATCCGGCCAGCGCCCCCATAGGCCTCCGCATAGTCCGGATCCAGCTTTATTGCGCGCTGGTAGCTGGCGATGGCCTCTTCGGACCGGCTCTGGACGGCTTGTGCCTCGGCAAGGATGCAGGCCGCGACGGCGGAACGCGGGGCCTTGCGCAGAACCCTTGCAGCCTTCGCCTCGACCGCCGCGGCGTCACCGGAACGAAGATCGGCGACCAGCCCGGCGACGACCTTGGAAGAAACGCCTCCCGAACGCGGGCGCGACGCCTTCCGGAGCGACCCGAACCGGTCTTGCAGCCGGACGCGGACCTTCGGGTCTATGGGAGCGGACTTCAGTGCCGCAAGGAAGTCGCGCCTGTCGGCATCGTTGCCGCCGAGGGCGACCGCTTCCGCCCGTCCTTGCCACACCTGGGCGGCATCAGGTTGCAGGGCTGCAGCGCGACAAAACCACGCGATGGACTCCTTGAAGCGGAGCGTCTTGAGCAAGAGGCGGGCGACATGGAAGCTTGCATCGGCGTGCCCTGGACTGTCCGCAACGACGCCCAGGAATTCCGCCAGTGCCTCGCGGAGCTTCTGCTCGGAGAGAAGCCTGACTCCGGCCTCGTACGTGAAAGTGCGGTCTGCGGTCTCGGGTCGGGAAGGTGGCATGCGGCATTTCCGGGAACTCGCGGCGAAACTATTTCCAAGCCCGCCTGATGTCGAGAAGCGGACAGCAACTCCGACGGGTCGGCTGAACCGCCGTTGGCCGGCTTCATCCGAATGACGAGCACCCGGCTCGTCCTGCATCTCCAGGCCACACCCGTTCCATGCCGATGCGGGCTGGCGATGTTCGAGCGGCATCCCTGCGCCGGAAATCCCTTGAGCCGCCACGGTCTCTCGGTTACTCATGCTTGGGATCAGGCGGCAGCGCGCCCCTTTCTGCATGGATGGCCAGAGAATGAGACCTAGTCGATTCGCCCTTGTACTGACGATCGTTGCAGTGACCTTGTCGGGCTGCGGTCGAGATCAAAGCGAGACCGGCGGCGAACCGTCTGGTTCCGCCACCGAGGAAGAGCGCCGGGAGACCATTTGGGACCTTTTCACCAACGTCGACGACCCGAACACCATGCTGGAAGTCAACAAGTACATCTGGAACGCCTCGCTTGACATACTGAACTTCCTGCCGATCGAATCCGCCGACCCTTTCTCGGGCGTGATCGTGACCGGTTACGGCACGCCTCCGGGCGGCGGCCGTGCCTACCGCGCAACTGTCGTCGTGCGTGATCCGGCGCTTGATGCCCGCTCGCTGAAGGTCGCGCTCCTGACCCGTTCCGGCCCGGCACCGACGGAGGCCGTGCGCACCGTCGAGAATGCCATCCTCACTCGCGCCCGCCAGCTTCGGGTTCAGGATCGGGGCCTCTGACGACCCCGCAGGTGCCGCGGTGCGTGACACGCCCGCGAGCATTGCTCCCTAGACCTTTGTCGCAGCCCGGAATAGTCAGGCGCTGCACGAAGCCCGAGGATGGCGCATGTCCGGCTACGACACCAATACCATCGAACCCAAGTGGCAGGCCCGCTGGCAGGAAGCCGAGACCTTCCTCGCTGCCCGCGACAAGAGCAGGCCAAAGTACTATGTGCTCGAGATGTTCCCCTATCCCTCCGGGCGCATCCATATCGGGCATGTGCGGAACTACACGATGGGCGACGTCATCGCGCGCTACAAGCGGGCAACCGGCCACAGCGTCCTGCACCCCATGGGCTGGGACGCCTTTGGCATGCCGGCCGAAAACGCAGCAATGGCCTCGGGCGGCCACCCAAGGGACTGGACCTACGGCAACATCGACACCATGCGCGAGCAGTTGAAGCCTCTTGGGCTTTCGATCGACTGGTCCCGCGAATTCGCCACCTGCGACCCGGAATACTACGGCCAGCAGCAATCCATGTTCATCGATTTCATGGAAAGGGGCCTCGCCTACCGCAAGAGCGCAACGGTGAACTGGGATCCGGTCGACATGACCGTTCTGGCCAACGAGCAAGTCATCGACGGCAAGGGCTGGCGCTCAGGGGCGGACGTGGAGCGGCGCGAACTGACGCAGTGGTTCTTCCGGATCAGCGATTTCTCGGAGGAACTCCTGAACGCCATTGACGGGCTGGATGACTGGCCGGCGAAGGTCAAGCTGATGCAGCAGAACTGGATCGGCAAGTCGCGCGGGCTCCGGCTTTCGTTCGAGCGCACCGATGGCGGCGAGGCCATCAAGGTGTACACGACACGCCCCGACACCCTCTTGGGAGCTTCCTTCATCGGCATTTCACCAGACCACCCGCTGGCAAGGGAACTGGCCGAGGACAACCCCGAAGTGGAGGCCTTCCGCGCGGCCTGCCAAAAAGGCGGTGCGACCGAAGAGGCGCTTGAGAAGGCGGAAAAGCTCGGCTTGGACACCGGGCTCGCCGTATGTCACCCGCTGGACCCGGATTGGGAGCTTCCGATCTGGATCGCCAATTTCATCCTCATGGACTATGGCACTGGCGCGATCTTCGGCTCTCCGGCACACGACCAGCGTGACCTGGATTTCTGCCGCAAGTACGGCCTGCCAGTCATCGACACGTTCCTTTCCCTCGACGACCCGCGACCGGTCGAGAGCGTGGCTTTCGTCCCGCCAAAGACCGAACGCGTCAAGTGGATCGACCACTTCACGGGAATCGATGTCGCTACGGGGCAGGAAGCCATCGACGCCACAATCGACTTTGCCGAAGCGAATGGCTGGGGCGAGGGGGTCATACAATACCGCCTTCGCGACTGGGGCCTGTCCCGCCAGCGCTACTGGGGCTGTCCGATTCCGGTCGTCCATTGCGATGACTGCGGCACCGTGCCCGAAAGGAAGGAAAACCTGCCGGTGCTCCTTCCCGAAGACGTAAGCTTCGATGAGCCGGGCAACCCGCTTGCGCGCCACCCTACCTGGCGCGACACCCCGTGCCCCGGCTGCGGAAAGCCGGCAAGGCGCGAAACCGACACCATGGACACGTTTGTCGATTCATCGTGGTATTTCGTGCGCTTCACGGCACCTCGGGCCGAGACTCCGGCAGACATGGATGAAGCTGCCTACTGGATGAATGTTGACCAGTATATCGGCGGCATCGAACACGCGATTCTCCACCTCCTGTATTCCCGCTTCTTCGCTCGGGCCATGCACCTCTGTGGCCACTTGCCGAAGTCGGCCATTGAGCCCTTCGACGCACTGTTCACGCAGGGCATGGTGACTCACGCCATCTACCAGACCCGGGACGCGAGCGGTCGCAGGATCTATCATTACCCCGAAGACGTGGAGCTGAGGGACGGCACCGGATACCTAAAGGACGGCAGCCAGGTCGAAGTCATCGCCTCGGCAAAGATGTCCAAGTCAAAGAAGAACGTGGTCGACCCGGTCGACATCATTGACCGGTACGGTGCCGACACGGCCCGCTGGTTCGTCCTGAGCGATTCGCCACCCGAGCGCGACGTGGAATGGACTGCCGCCGGGGCGGAAGCTGCGCACAGGCATCTTGCCCGGATTCACCGAATCTCGACAGAAATCGCTTCGGGCAAGGACACCGGATCAGACGACGGCGCCTTGATGCGCGCGCTTCACAGAACAATCCACGACGTGACCATGGGAATCGAGAGCTTTGGGTTCAACACGTCGATCGCCAAGCTCTATGCTTTCACGAATGTCCTGGCCAAGTCCAAGGCGTCGCATTCCGCTCGACGCGAGGCAATCAGGGTTCTGGCTCAGCTGATGTCGCCAATGACGCCTCATCTTGCGGAAGAGATATGGGCAATGCAGGATGGCGAGGGACTGGTAGCGGACGCCCCCTGGCCGACGGCGGACGACGCATATCTGGTTGAGGATTGGGTGACTCTGCCGATCCAGGTCAACGGCAAGCGGCGATCCGAAGTCGTTGTTGCCAAGGACATTGACAGTTCCGAGCTTGAAAAGCTCGTGCTTGCCGATCAAGCTGTCATCAAGACGCTGGCAGGTGGCCAGCCGAAGAAACTGATCGTCGTGCCCGGCCGCATCGTCAATGTCGTCGTCTAGAATATCCTGCACATGCCCCGCCCGCTCGCTGGGCGTCAAGGCATCAGATGCCAGGCACGCTCGCAGGGCCGTGCTCCTTTCGCTCGCCGCGCTGGCTGGCTGTGGCTTTGCGCCGATTCACGGTCCCGGAGGTTCCGCTCGCAATCTCAGAGGCCGAATCGCGGTCCTGGCACCGGCCGACGAGGAAGGTTCGGCACTTGTCCGCCGGCTTGAGGATCGGCTGGGGACTCCGCAGGCAGCCGACTTGGTCCTGTCCGCCGAGATCCAGATCGGCGAAACGGCGGTCGGATTCCTGTCCGGTGGAGAAATCAGCCGCTTCAATGTCGAAGGCCAAGTCGACTGGCAATTGACCGACAGCACCGGGACTGCCGTCATGACCGGCCGCGAACGGGGCTTCACCAGCTATGCCGCGACATCAACGACCGTCGCGACCACGTCTGCCCGTCGCGATGCCCACCGTCGGCTCATGGTCATCCTCGCCGACCACATTGCCACCAACATCCTGACGCACGACCCGTGAAACTTTCGACCCGCGACGCTCCGGCCTACTTCGCCAAGCCCGACAAAAACTCCGCCGGCCTGTTGATCTATGGCGCGGACGCAATGCGCGTCGCGTTGCGTCGGCAGGAGGTCATCAGGGCTCTCATCGGACCCGACGGCGAGGACGAAATGCGCCTGACCCGCATTCCCGCAGCCGAGCTCCGCAAGGACACGGCCCTGCTTGCAGACGCCGTGAAGGCCCGGAGCTTCTTCCCCGGCCTTCACGCCGCATTCGTCGAGGGTGCGGGCGACGGGTTGGCTGACACGATTGCCTCCGCGTTGGCGGACTGGTCCCACGGCGATGCCCAGATCATCGTCACTGCAGGCAGCTTGCCTGCGCGCTCGAAGCTCCGCGGGATCTTCGAAAGGCACGAAAGCGCCTACGCGACGGGCATCTACGACGACCCGCCGTCTCGTGCCGAAACCGAGGCGGCACTGAAGGCGGCGGGACTCACGGACATCTCGCCGGACGCCATGTCGTCACTCACGGAGTTGTCGCGCGTCCTCGACCCTGGCGAGTTTCGCCAGACGCTTGAGAAAATTGCGCTTTACAAGTCGGGCGACAAGTCTCCGCTCACGCCGGATGAGGTTGCGCTTTCCGGCCCGAGTTCAGTAGAGGCCGGCATCGACGATGTCCTCAACGTCGTGGCGGACGGCAAGACCCACGAGGTCGGACCTGTATTGCGGCGTCTCGAATCCCAAGGGGCAACCCCCGTCAGCCTCTGCATTGGCGCCACCAGGCACTTTCGGATGCTGCACCTTGCCGCCGCGGACCCGGGAGGTCCCGGCGCAGGCGTTGCCAAGCTCAGGCCTCCGGTCTTTGGCCCGCGCCGGGACCGCGTGCAGCGGCAGGCAACCCGGTGGGGCATGCACAACCTGGAACGTGCGCTTGCCATTTTGCTCGACACCGATCTCAAGCTCAGGTCCAGTGCGCGAATCCCCGAAATGGCGGTGATGGAGCGCACGCTCCTCCGGATCGCCTTTCTTGGGAGGCGGTGATGCCGACGACAGCAACGCGTGCCTTGCCCGTCATGCCGACCGGAGCCATAAAGGGCCCATCCAGCAAAGCGCGCGTGGAACGACCCGATCGCAATGCCGCCTCGGACGGGAACCAGAGATGAAACTGACACGAACCCTGATCGCCTCCCTCTTTCTCGCGCTTGCTGCAAAGCCGGCCCTTGCCGAGCTGACAGCGGAACAGGTGCTTGAGCATCAGCTGTCCCAGTCCTCGACGCCAGAGATCACTGTGCGAGCTGGCGGCAAGCGTCGGTCGGGAAACGTGCTGACCGTTGACCGATTCCTGGCAGAAATCGCATTGCCCGATCAGGAGGGAACGCTCCTGGTTGCGGTCGCCGGCGCCAGCTT
>VXPN01000050.1 GCA_009839535.1 Boseongicola sp. SB0662_bin_57
CGTTGCTGACCAAGCCGAGGCTGATGCTCCTGGACGAGCCGACCGCGAGCCTCTCTCCGATGGCGGCAGGCGAGCTCTTCGACGCGGTGCGCGGCCTTGCCGAGGGCGGGGCCGCGGTGCTGATGGTCGAGCAGAACGCCAAGGCGGCGTTGCGCATGTCGGATCGGGGCCATGTTCTGGCGGAAGGGCGAAACCGGATCGAGGGACCGGCCGCCGACCTGCTGGCGGATGAAGGGATCGGCGAGATCTTTCTCGGCTTCAGGCGCGACGCGGCGACGACGGAGGGTCCAGGATGATTCTGCAGCACATTGCGGACGGCATTCTGAGCGGCGCCATCGTCGCGCTGGGCGCGATTGGCCTGAGCTTCACCATGAAGATGCTGCGCTTCGCCAATTTCTCGCATTCCGAACTGCTCACCTGGGGCGCCTACAGCGCACTTGTCTTCCTGGCGTTCTTTTCGAGCTTCGGCGGGTTCTTCGACCAGGCCATCGGTCCCTTCTCCTTCGGGCCGGATCTTCTGCTCGCGATGCTGTGCGCCTGTATCGCCACCTCGGTCATCGCGCTCCTGCTGCATCGTTTCGTGTTCGAACGGCTCAGCCGCACTGCGGGGCACATGACCATGGTCTTCGCCAGCTTCGGAGTGGCGCTGACCCTGCGGCACCTGGTGGTGCTGATCTGGGGTTCCGACCCGATCTACTATTCCAGGGAGCTGCAGTTCGCCATTCTCCTGCCCGGCAACATCCGCGTGATGCCCGACCAGGTCTTCCTCCTGGGCCTGACCGTGGTCGTGGTCATCGCGCTGCATCTCTTCATGTCCCGTTCGCGGACCGGCATCGCCATGCGCGGCGTTGCCGAAAGCCCCGACCTCGCCCGGGCAAGCGGCGTCAATGTGGACCGGATCATCACGTGGGTCTGGGCGATCGGCGCCTCCGGCGCGGCGATCGGCGGCGTGCTCTATGGCATGACCGTGCAGCTGCGGCCGGAGCTCGGATTCAGCCTGATACTGCCGCTCTTCGCCGCCGCGATCCTGGGCGGCACGGGCAGCCTGTACGGCGCTGTCCTGGGCGGGTTGATCGTGGGGCTGTCGGAAAACCTCTCGGTGATGGTCATCCCCACGACCTACAAGCCCGCGGTTCCGTTCCTGCTGATCCTCGCGATCCTCTACTTCCGGCCGGAGGGCATCTTCGGAGAGCGTTCCAGATGATCGGGCTGTTCTCCTACATCGTCTTCTTCCTGATCCTGTCGCTGATCTTCGGGGTCGCCGTGCTCGGGCTCAACCTGCAATGGGGCTTCACCGGGCTCTTCAACGCCGGCGTTGCCGGCTTCACCGCGATTGGCGCCTACACGATGGCGATCCTGACCGGCCCGGCCCGTGACGCGGTGTTCGGCGGGTTCGAACTGCCCTTTGTCGTCGGGCTGATTGGCGCGATGGTCGCATCCGGCATAGGCGCCGTCGTCGTCGGACTCGCCACCTTGAAGCTCAGGCACGAATACCTCGCCGTCGCCACCTTCGGGATTGCGGTGACCATTCAGCTCGTCTGCCTGAACTGGGAGTACCTGACCGGCGGCACGCTTGGCCTGATTGGCATTCCAAACCCGTCCAAGGCCTGGGCCGACGGGCCGCTGGCACAGAACGCGCTTTACCTGCTCGTGGTCCTGGTCGTGGTCGGGCTGACCTTCGCCGCCCTGGAGCGGATCGTGAAGTCGCCATGGGGCCGGATGCTGAAGGCGATCCGCGAGGACGATGTCGCCGCCGCCAGCCTTGGCAAGTCGCCGGAGCGGGTGCGCCTTGAGGCCTTCGTGCTGGGCTGCATGATCATGGGACTCTCGGGCGCTCTCTATGTCTCCTTCATCGGCTATGTCAGCCCTTGGGACTTCCTGCCGATCGTGACGTTTCAGATCTGGACCATGCTGATTGTCGGCGGCAGCGCCAACAACCGCGGGGCGCTTCTTGGCGCACTGATCGTCTGGGGCGTCTGGACCATGAGCGGCTTCGTCATATCGCGTGTGATCCCGTCGGAGATCCAGGCCCAGGGCGGCGCGATGCAAGCGGTGCTGATCGGCCTGATCCTGGTCGTCACGCTGCTGATCCGCCCGCGCGGCCTGATAGGGGAGGAGCTGCACGTTTCGCGGCACGCACGGTCGTAATGGTGGACAAAGCGGCGAAGACGGGGTTTGATCTGCGGCGCTATGGAAATTGTGCCGCCTGGGGCGGTACATCAGGCCGGTGCAAGAGCCCGGCCCATACACATGGAGGTGCACATGTTGCAGAAATATGGATTGGCGGCCGTTGCCGCCACGCTCATCGGGGTCGGTTCCTCGGCCCACGCGGTGGACTGCCCGGTCAAGCTCGGCGCGATCTTGCCGGTCAGCGGACCGATGGGCCAGGTGGGCGAGCGGATCGCCGAGACCGGTCTCTTTGCGGTCGAGCAGTTCAACGAGGCGGGAGGCGTTCTGGGCTGTCCGGTTGAGTACGTGCTGCGCGACACGCAGGGCCAGTCGGCGGTCGGCGTGGACGCCGCGAAGAGCCTCGTCGACCTCGACGGCGTGCAGGCGCTGATCGGCGCCGTGTCATCAGGCGTCAGCCTGCCGGTCCTGACGTCGGTCGCCGTGCCGTCCAGGGTCGTGCAGGTTTCCTGCTGCTCGTCGTCCGAGAGCTTCACGGCGCTCGCCGAGGAGGGCAAGACCGAGGGCTACTGGTTCCGCACCTACGCCACAAACCGCAGCCAGTCCGCCATTGGCGCAAAGCTGACCGTCGACAGCGGTTTCAAGAATACCGCGGTCATCTACGTCAACACGGACTTCGGCGTCGGGCTGGCCAAGCGATTCGAGCAGGACATCGCCAAGCTTGGCGGCTCGATCACCGCGATGGTGGCTTACAACGAGAGCCAGCAAAGCTATCGTGCGGAGGTCACGAAGGCGTTGGAGGGCAATCCGGATTCGCTCTACCTCGTGGCCTTCCCTGTGGACGGCGCCACGATCACCCGTGAATGGCTGGCGCTGGGCGGCACCGACAACCTGATCGTGAACAACTCGCTGCGGTCGGATGACTACTTTCAGGCGGTGGGTCCGCAGTTCCTGCAGAACCTGCAGGGCTACGACAGCGCCCAGCCGCGCCTGCCTTCGGTCGACTCGTTCAACGAGATGTTCGAGGCGCGGTTCGACAGTCCGCCGAACGGTCCTGGCCTGCACTCCGTCTACGACGCGGTGACGGTGGTTCTCCTGGCAATGGAGGCGTCCGGCGACATTGCCGGCGAGAGCATCCGCGACCATATCCGCCTTGTCACTTCGCCGGACGGGATCGAGGTCCATCCCGGCCCTGAAGGCATCGCGCGCGCCAAGGAGCTTTTGGCGGAAGGCCAGACGATCCGTTACGTCGGCGCCACAGGCGCCTTGTCATTCGACAGGAACGGCGACGTGCAGGCGCCGAAGATGACGTGGAAGCTCGACGGCGACGAGAATGTCGAGACCGGATACTTGAGCACCGCGGAAGTCGCCGAACTGATCAGGATGCTCGACGAATAGTCGGCTGGCATGATCCGGGGGGCGTCGCGGCGTCCCCCGTTTCCTGCATTGGGAGGTCGCGATGGCCGGCAAGCGCAGCCACGTGTTCAGCGGGTCGGTCTATGAGGAGATGGCCGGGTATGCCCGTGCCGTCGTCGTGGATGACCGGATTTTCGTATCGGGCACCGTTGGCGTCGATTTCGCGACCGGCGAGATGCCCGAGGGAGCGGAGGCGCAGGCCGCCAGGGCGCTCGACACCATCGAGACCGCGCTGGCCGAGGCGGGCTCCGGCCTGCACGACATTGTCCGGGTGCGCGTCTACCTGACGGACGCGGGCGACGCGGCCGCGGTCGCGGCCGTCCTGAAGGCCCGCATCGGCTTTGCGCGCCCGGCAAACACCACGGTCTGCGCGCCGCTTGTCGTGCCTGGCGCGCGGGTGGAGATCGAGACCGAGGCGATCCGTGGCTCCGGCACGCCCGCATGAGCTGCGACACGGCCTTCATTCGCGTCAAGCGTTCTGCGGACGAGGTTTTCGCCTTCATGGCAGATCCGGCGAACATGAGCCTCTGGTCGTTCGGTACATGGCGGACCGAGATCGACGACACCGGGTTGGTGCGAGGGGCCTCGATCAAGGACGGCGCGGTGATCTATGTGCGGATCGAGGCTCATCCGGAGCAGCGGTTGATCGACTACCATGTGGGCGCCGCGCCCGACGGCCTGTCGCCACGTGTCTTCGGGCGGGTGACGTCCGAGGACGTCTTCGGCGACGGCTTGGGCGCCGGGCTGGCATTGACAGTCTTTCGCACCGCCGAAATGGATGATGCGCGATGGGACAGCCTGATCGCCGCCCACCGGGTCGAACTGGACATCGTCAAGTCGGCGCTGGAGACCGGACATGACCATCGCGCCGCCTGAGAGGGCTCGCCTGACCGACGAACTGGTCATCAGCCGCATCCTGACCGGCCTTTGGCAAGTCGCGGACATGGAACGCGACGGCACGGACCTGGACCCTGGCAAGGCCGCCGATCACCTTGCCCGCTATGCCGAGAGCGGTTTTGACACGTTCGACATGGCGGATCACTACGGCAGCGCCGAGGTCATCGCCTCGCGTCTCCTGCAACGCTGTCCCCACGCGCTGGCCTTCACCAAATGGTGTCCGCCGCCCGGCCCGATGTCGCCGGCAACCGTGCGCGCCGGCGTGCAGGAGAGGCTGGACCGGCTCGGGGTCGCGCGCGTCGACCTCCTGCAATTCCACTGGTGGAGCTTCGATCACCCCGCCTGGCTCGACGCGCTGCATGAGCTCGCGGCGCTGCGCGACGAGGGGCTGATCCACGAGATCGGCGTGACGAATTTCGACGCGGCGCACCTGCATCTGGCGCTGGCCGACGGCGTTCCGGTCCGGACCAACCAGGTCGTCTGCTCGCTGCTGGATCGCCGTTTCACCGGGCCGCTGGCTGAGACCTGCGCGCACCACGGCGTGCACCTGCTTGCCTATGGCACGATCTGCGGCGGCTTTCTGTCCGAGAGATGGCTGGGCAGGCCGGAGCCGGAGGACGTTCCCGACTGGAGCAAGATGAAATACCGCCGCTTCATCGAAGCCGCCGGCGGCTGGGAGGCCTGTCAGGCGGTTCTCTCCGCCGCCGCCGAGGTTGCCGCGAGGCACGGCGTCTCGGTCACGAACGTCGCGACGCGCTGGGTGCTGGAACAATCCCATGTCGCCGGCGTCATCATCGGCGTCCGGCCTGGCGAAAACGATCACCGCGCCGACAACGCCCGGCTCTTCGGGTTTGCCCTTGACGACGAGGACCGCGCGGTCCTGGCCAGGGCATTCGCCGGCACCGCACCGATTCCCGGCGATTGCGGCGACGAGTACCGGACGCCGCCGTTTCTTACCGCCAGCGGCGACCTGAGCCATCACCTGGGCGCCGTTCCCGACGCCTGCGCCACCGACACGATGCCAGGACGTCCCGAGGTGCGCCGCGCGATGTCGGGCAGCAAATGGGAAGCCATTGCCGGCTATTGCCGGGCCCGGCGCGTGGGAGAGCGCATCCTGGTCTCGGGGACCACGGCAACGGCAGGGGCCGACCGCGTCGTCGCGCCGGGCGATGCGGCCGCACAGACGACCTACGTCATCGACAGGATCATCGGTGCCGTCAGCGTCCTTGGCGGAACGGCTGAAGACATCGTGCGCACCCGCATCTACCTGACCGACATCGCCGACACCGAAGCCGTCAGCGCCGCCCATGGCCGCGTTTTCGGGGCCTTGAAGCCCGCCAATACCTTGGTCGCGGTCAACGATCTGGCCGGCGACTACCTGGTCGAAATCGAGGCCGAGGCGATCGTCAGCGCCTAGCCGTCCTTCTCCCAATATGGCGTCGAGCGCGCGTCTGGCAGTCCCGTCGTCCCTGCATGGGAGAACCGCCGCGTGCCGATCCGCGTGATCCGGAACCGCCCGCCGCAATGCGGATCCGGGCAGGCGACCTCGGCGTCCGTCGACATCCAGTCGTTCGGGTCGGTGTCGCGCTGCTTGGCAGGCAAAAGCGGCAGCACCGCGGCGAGCGCATACATCGATATTCTCTGCCCCTTGGCGAAGACAAGGTTCTCTCCCTCGACGGTGAAGCACTCGCCCTCGATGTGTCGGCAGACCGGCTGCCGGCCATCCAGAACGACCTCGACCTTCAGGTCATGGAGAATGAATTCGTCGTCGTTCTTCACGCTGGTACGTCCCCTCCTTGAATTTCGCCGGAACGCCCGAAAGTGCCCCGGATGTTCTGGAATTGAACACTCGGTTTCCGCCGATAGCAATTGGACGGTGCACCTTTCCGCTGCACCGGCCCGCTGTTGATGCTTGGCGAGGCACTGATGCGGCCCGCCCGGCGCAGGAATCTGGTTGTCGGCTCCCGCCTGCATGTTGCCGGGAAAGCAGGGCGATCACGAATTGCCGGATGAGATTGATGTTGCATCTTGGGCCAATGGCCCTATCATCATCGTGTCGAAGGGCAACGGTGCCCGGTTCAAAGGAGAAACAGATGACACATCAGGAACAGTCGCTCGCGGACGACAAGATGCGGGCGGAGATCGCGAAGCTTCTCGCCGAGACCCGCCAGATCGGTGTGAGCACATTTCTCGCTCCGGCGTTGGCGGCAGCGGCGGTCATGGGCGCGACAGCGGCGCTCGTGAAGCTGTTCTTCTGATGACGGGCGACGAATTGCATGAGGCCCATCGAAAGCTGGGTCTCAGCGCCAGCGGAGCCGCGCAGCTCTTCATGGTTTCGAGCGGACGCACCGTCCGACGATGGTGGAGCGGCGAAAGGGACGTCCCTGGGCCGGTCATCGTTCTGACCCGCGCCTTGGTCGAAAGCCCGTCAGTGCGACGTTTCTTCGGCGTCAGCATCGACGGGGGTTGAAGGAGACGCTGCCGTCACAGGCGGATCAAGGCCGCCTCCTGGTTCGAATCTTGTCCCACGGCCATCCTTGGTGCCGAAATGCAACCGCGGCGGCCTTCTCTTGAAAAAAGGAAGGGCCGTGAGCCGGGTCGCATTTGAACTGGACATGACAGCCTTCGCTACATCGATTGCGGAGGTCGCGAGGGCGGAAGTTCTTGCCGGTTCCGCGAGTTTCTGCGACCCGTAGAGAATGTCCGGGAGCTTTGGCGGATCGCCGACATCTCGATCGCCGAGGATCCCGGTGACGGGAAACTGAAGGGCTTGCGTTTCGTGAACCGTTCATGCCGGGATTCCGCCGCAAGTGGACAACGTGCGCAAAAAAGAGAGGCGGTTCATCTTGCCAGGCGTCGGGCAGTTGCTGCCTTGGGGCGAGCAAATCCTCGTGTGGCCGTGACCGGAAGAATGATGCGCCACGCATCATCTGCGCTATTGTTTTCGGGCTCCATTCTGGGCAGGACAACAACTTCGCCTCCGCGCTGGGCCGGCCGGTCATTCAGAATGATCGGAACGGGCCTTTCGGTCAGTGCAGGGTCCCTTGGCCGAGGCGGGCGCGGTCGTGCGGCGCGGTGTATTCGATTTCCGGCCCAATCGGGACGATCCGGGTCGGGTTGATCGCTGCATGGCTGCCGTAGTAGTGCTTCTTGATGTGCAGGAAATCCACCCCCCGTTCCACTCTGAAGTGCAACACCTGATGTAGTGTTGCGAGGCGTCGGA